>JBAQJU010000351.1:0-3535 GCA_049300475.1 Terriglobales bacterium
CTGCTGCAGTTACCTGCTCCAGCGCCGATAGATACCGCGTAAAAACGTCCGCCAGATCGAGCTGTTTTGAATTAATCTTCCGCTCTCTCAGGTCCAGGACCTGCATAAAAGCTGAGATATCAAACTCAATGTGCTGTGACAATGCCTGGACCGCCTCGCGCTTCCCGACTGGCGCATCGTGGCCCTGCACGATCAGCACGTGGCGGAAGAGAGTGGTAAACGATGAGACCGATCGAACCAGCAAGTCCCACAGCCGCGATTTGTCGCCCGAGGCCAGCAGGAGGTGCTGGCGCAGCAACGTGAGTTTTTCCCGCAACTCGTATTCCACCTGGATGCGGTGCAGCCTGGCTGGGACCGACAAATCCTGCAGAATGTCTTTGCCGAAGAGCACGCGGTGGTGCTGTTGCATGTCCAGGAACTCAATCGCAAAGACGTCGGTGGACCGCTCGATTTCGTCACGAGTCATAACCAGTGGCGGCGGCTGTTTCTGCGTGCTCCACCATTTGACGGCAGGAGCCAAGGCCTGCAGTGCCGCAAATGAGCTGTCGCGAACGACACAGAACAGATTCAGATCGGAGAACTCGGGATGAAAATCTCCCGCCACCGATGATCCGAAAAGGATCACGCTCTCCACGTTGGGCCCAGCCGCCGCTCGTATCCGGCTGACGAAGTCGCGAATCTTGTTTTCCGGAACCATTTGCATCCTCTCTGGCTACCAACTGCTGCTGGCCCCACCGCCCCCAGAACTCCCGCCGCCGAATCCGCCAAACCCACCGCCGCCGCCGAACCCACCTCCGCCCCAGCCTCCGCCACTTCTATATCCGCCGCCGCCGGACATTCCAGAAAAAATCATCCAGAAAAGTAGGCTGCGAAGCGGAGTAAAAAGAACGATAAGCACAACGATAACCAGCAGGATGATTCCGCCGGTTGAAATCCCTGCGCGCGGCTGCTCCACCGGCTGCGTTGGAGCCGGTGCGAGTTGCGGAGTCGTGAGTTGAACTCCTGCATCCTCGGCGATGACGGCGGCCACGCGCGAGGTAACCAGCAGTAGGGCCTTGCTATAGTCGCCCGCCCGCATGAGCGGAATCGCTTCGCGCTGAAATCCCCCCACTTTTCCATCCGGCAGTATAGGCTCCAGCCCATAGCCAACCTCGATGCGGGCGCGATGGTCGTCAATCGCATAGAGAATCAGAACTCCGCGATTGGTTGACTTACTTCCGACTCCCCACTGATGGAAAAGATCGACTGCGTAACTCTCGATATCCGAGCCATCGACCGAGCGGACGGTCACTACCGCGATCTGGGCATGCGCTTTTTCGTCAATTTGCTGGCAGATATCGTCCATCTGCGCGATCGTGTTCCGATCCAGGACGTGGGCAAAGTCGTTGACATAGTCGCTGGCTTTTAGCTGCGCGACCGGTTCGGCCTGTGCCGCCAGAACCAGCATCAATGTGCAAGCCACAGCCAGCCACCATTTTTCGAGGCGACTCATCGGAGGCAAAATTGTACAGGACACCGGGCTAGTGAATTGGCCGGAAAGGGGAACCACTGCCAGTCGACCAGAAAATAGAGAGGCGGCGGCGGCTGGACGATGTTCATCAAGGGTAGTGCCGGAGCCCTTCATGCGCGATAGAGAAGGTGCGCCAGGGTTTCCGTAAAGGCCGTTGGTCCGAGATGACGTTCTCTACCGACGGGCGCGGGATACTGTCACTGGGTGGCAGAATTGTCGAGCTAATACGAGAGCGGGAATGCGCGTGGTTCCGGGCCTTATAAAGGTATATACTTCCTCCACAATCGAGTCCCCCGCAGGTCGCTCGGGTACGTAGGACGGGGTGCGCTTCGTCAGTTTCCGAGCCCGCTGTTGAATCGGAAACATGGACAATTCCACCACACCTCCGGACGGCAAGCCCGTTCCCAAGATACCGGGAAAAGCAAGAGTTGGAACCTCGTTTGCCGGAGAGAGCTCAGCGACTGGCGTTCCCCTTCCTCCGCAGGGAGGGACGCCGGGTTCTACTCCTCCAGCGAAAACGAGCGATTCCGACGCCACCGTCATCGACGCCTCGCCGCTTCGTCACGATTCCGATGCCACCGTCGTCGATGCCCGGCCATTGCGTCATGATCCCGACGCGACGATCGTAGATGTCAGCCAAGATGCCAGCCCGCCGCGGCACGATCCCGACGCAACCGTGATGGATGCGAGACCAATCGATCCGGACGCTACGATGGTCGATGCCGGACCTTCACCCCGGCGCACTCCGCCGCCTTCACCCAGCCAGGCGGGCATGTATGGCAGCGCGGCAGTATTGCAGATCGGCGATCTGCTGGGTGGACGTTATGAAATTCTTCAACTGCTGGGCGAGGGCGGCATGGGCGCCGTCTACAAGGCCACCGATCGCGAACTTGATCGCTTCGTCGCGTTAAAAGTCATCCGGCCCGAGTTGGCGTCGAACCCCGCGATCCTGGCCCGTTTTAAGCAGGAGTTGCTGCTCGCTCACCAGGTCACGCACCGCAACGTGATCCGCATTTATGACCTGGGTGACGCTGAGGGCATCAAGTTCATCACCATGGAGTTCATTGAGGGTAAAGATCTACGGACCCTCATCCGCGAGAAAAAGAAATTTGCTCCCGAAGAAGCGGTCGATGTCATCCAGCAGGTATGCCTGGCTCTGGAGGCTGCTCATAACGTCGGGGTAATTCACCGCGATCTCAAGCCGCAAAACATCATGCAGGATGGCACCGGCAGAATCCTGGTGATGGATTTCGGCTTGGCTCGTACCTTGGGCGGCGACGGCATGACCCAAACGGGTGCCATCGTCGGCACCATGGAGTACATGTCGCCGGAGCAGGCTCTGGGCAAGGAACTCGATCAACGTTCCGATATCTTCGCCCTTGGTTTGATTTTGTACGAGATGCTGACGGGCACCGGGCCCTTTCAAGCTGAGAGTGCGTTGGCCAGTCTCATCAAGCGAACCCAGGAACGGGCGATTCCCGTGTCGGAGATCGACGCCCAGATCCCCGGGGCATTGAGCGGGGTCGTCAGCAAATGCCTGGAACGCGATCTGGAGCCGAGGTACCAGAATGTCTCGGCCATTCTTGCCGACCTGAACACATGGAAAGACAAGCGAGCGGCCGGCACAATCAAGCTGGATGCGCAGGTCAAGCCTTGGGGACAGACTCTTCCGTGGCCGCTCATTACCGGGATCGTGACTGCTCTCATCCTCGCAGTCAGTGCGTACATGCTTCGCGACCGGCTTTTCAGGCCCTCACCCAGCGCCGGGTCGGCGGTTGTAACTCCGGCGGTGTCGCTCGCGATTTTGCCTTTCCGCAACGCTTCGTCGGATCAGACTTTGGATTGGCTTGGTCCCAGCCTCGCGGATATGCTCAGCACCGATGTTGGCCAGTCGGCGCAATTGCGCACGGTGAGCCCGACCAGCCTGCACCAGATATTCAGCGACCTGCGCATTACATCGGCGACCGTGCTCGACCCGTCGACCATTCAGCGTGTCGCCAACTTCAGCAACGCCGATCGCGTGGT
>JBAQJU010000352.1:0-5373 GCA_049300475.1 Terriglobales bacterium
GTTCTCGATTCCGATTATGGCAGTACCAGGCAATGCGAAAAAACGAACGAGCCGAATAATAACGCGAAACATTTGCACTTGAACGCATCAACTACCACGAAGTCTTGACGAGGCTAGATATGAGCTACACGGAACTTACGGTTTGGACACGCGGCATCATCATGGACAAAGAAGGCCGCGACATCGTCAATTCCATCTCCGCTTCCGCCCGCATCGAGGGCAAATACGCGCAGGCGATGGAAAACTATGTCGACAACCCTGATCGGACCAATGCTCCGACGCGGAAGTACTGCCGCGTTAGCGATGACGTGCTCGAGAACGAACTCACCTACGAAAACGACAAACCCAACATCGTCGTCCTGGTTGAGGGGACCATGGTCAAGGGTTGGGATTACATGCGTGGGATGCCGCCGGGCGGGACGCTCGTGATCAACACGCACTACACGCCGGACTACATGATTCGTTTTGTGCCGGGTTCGGAGCGGCTGGCGCAGCTTGTCTGCGTGGACGCCGCCCGGCTGGCGCACCACAAATGGCTCTACTACCGTTTGGGCGAGCTGGGCCTCGACCGCCTTTCGACCGAAGGCGCCGCCGAAAGAAATAAATCCATCGCACCGGATATCGCCGCTCCGTTGATTGCGGCGGTAGTCCAGACCACGGGCATCGTCAGGATGGAGACGATTAAGCCCATGATTGCCAACAAAAACGCATTCGAAATGGCACTCGAAGAGTTACACGTCATGAAGCTGAACCCGGTGGCGGTTTGATCGTATGGTGACGGGGGTCTGCCCCGTCCTCACGGGGCAAGGCCCCGCCACCACACAATATCTTTTCTAGCTAGGAAGGTTTACATGTCGACTAAAGGCACCCGCATTCCCGATTGGCTTACCGTCCCGTTCGCGGGCATCACGCCTGCACCCTCGCAGGAAAAGGGCCAGGACCTCTTCCCCACCGGTAACTGGCGTTCGATCCGGCCGGTATATCGGGACAAGTTGCCACCCTGCAACAACGCTTGCGGAACGAACGAAAAAATCCAGGGCTATCTCGACCTCGTGAAGCGCGGCAAGTATCTGGATGCCTACGCGCTGATTAAAGAGGACATGCCCTTCCCTTCCGTCACCGGCCGCGTTTGTTATCACCCGTGTGAGCAGGCGTGCAATCGCGGAAAGTACGATGAGGCCATCTCGATTCGCGCCGTAGAACGCTTTCTTGGCGATCTCGGGCAAGCTCTGAAGAAGGACGTGGTTCAGGCCGGGAAGCCGAACGGCAAGAAAGTCGCCGTGGTCGGGTCAGGACCCGCCGGCCACAGCGCTGCGTATCAACTGGCGCGCCTCGGCTACAAAGTTACGATCCTTGAAAAGTCACCAAAGGCAGGCGGACTGAATCGCGGCGGCATCCCGGACTGGGTTCTCCCGCAGGATGTGCTCGATCGCGAGATCGAGCGCCTGGTCGAGCTCGGCATCACGATCAAGACGAATGTTGAAGTTGGCAAGGACGTAACTTGGGACGATTTGAAGAAGGACTACGACGCCGTCGTCCTAGCTGTGGGCCTTACCGAGCCTAATAGTGTGCGCGCCGAGGGCGAGGATAAGCAAGGCGTGCATTACGGGCTTCCCTTCCTGCGCGACATTGGCATGGGCACATCGAAGGTTAAGCTGGGTGCACGGGTCGCCGTGATCGGCGGCGGAAACACCGCCATTGACTGCGCCCGCGAAGCGCTGCGGCAAGGCACAGTGGAAGTGACCATGATTACGGTAGAGGGCAATCCCCAGGAGATGCCCGCTTCGCCGGAAGATCTGCACGACATGATCGAGGAGGGCGTGGATCTTTGGCACGGGCGTGCGATGACGGCTGTACTCGGCAACGGCAAAGTCGAGAGCTTGCAACTGCATCCAGCGCGCTTCTCCGGCGCCATCAATGCCTCTCCGATCGTTGTCAATCGGGAAGCGCCCGCCGAAAAGTTTGCGGTCGACAACGTGATTATCGCGGTGGGACAACATCCTTCTCTAGCCTGGTTGCCGGCCGAGTTCAAGAACGAGCGCGGGACCATCAAGATCGACCGCTTCGGACGTCTCGGCGACACGAACTTCTTTGCCGCCGGCGATATCGTGCAACTGGGTATGGGTCAGCCGCTGATGGTGGTGAATGCGGTTGGCGATGGAAAGCGCGTGGCTTTCAATCTGGACAAGGTGATGCGCGGAGAGCCATTGCAGCCGCGCACTATTCCCATCGACGTCATCATGGATTTGAACCGCATGAACATGACGTATTTCCCGCACTTCCCTCGCGTCCAACAGCCGATGTTGTCCCCCGTAACCCGGCGCAAAACGCAACAGGAAGTGATTCAGGCGTTCTCGGAGGAGCAAGCAGTTGAGGAGGCAAATCGCTGCTTCAGTTGCGGCACCTGCAACGCCTGCGACAACTGTTATCTGGTCTGTCCCGAACCGTGCATTGCGCGGCCGGAGCGCTCGAACGGCTTGTATAAAATTCTTGTCGACTATTGCAAGGGATGCCGCGTTTGTATCGAGGAATGCCCGACGGGTTGTCTGGAAGGCGTGCCGGAACTGGACTTCGATTCGGGAGTCGTACGAATGGATACCGCATTCGCAATCTCACCTGGACTGCATGGACGTCAAGCGGAACAACTGAGAAATCTGGCGGAACGAGCGGCCAAGAACATTTAGAGATTGGAGTGAGTCATGCCAACTGTTACTGAGCAAAAGAAGAGGATGGTAAGGATCAACGGCTGCGTCGCATCGGCGCAGGCAGCCAAGTACGCCGATGTCGATGTGATCGCGGCCTATCCGATCCGGCCCTACACGGCCACCATGATGGCGCTGGCGCAAATGGTCGCCAACGGAGAACTGGACGCCGAGTACATTGTCGCGGACAGCGAGCACTCACAACTCAGCATCGCGCATGGCGCTTCGTCGAGCGGCGCGCGCGTTTTCACCGGCAGCTCTGGTGTCGGCGTGCAGTTCGCGTACGAACTTTACTCACCGATCTCCGGAAGCCGTATGCCGGTGCAGATGATGATTGCCGACCGCACGCTCGATCCTCCCGGGGATTTCGGGTCCGAGCACACCGATGCGCTTTCGACGCGCGACATGGGATGGATTATGGGGTGGTCGTGCGACGCCCAGGAAGCATTTGACAATCACTTGATCGCGTATCGCATCGGTGAAGACCGGCGCGTACTTTTGCCGCAGATGGTTTGCCAGGACGGGTTCTTCGTCTCGCACATCACGGGCGACGTCGAGCTACCCGACACTGGGCAGGTGAAAGAATTTCTGCCGCCCTACAAGCATCCGTATCCGCTCGATCCACGGCATCCGGTTTCGCACGGTCCCCAAATCATGCCCGAGCAGGGTCCACCGCTGCAATTGGAGCGGGCGCGCGCCATGGAAGAATCAATGGCGGTCATCGAGGAGGTCCACGACGAATTCGCGAAGATCTTCGGACGGCGTTACGATCCGTGGATTGAAGAGTTCATGACGGATGACGCCGACGTCGTCTTTTTCCTGCAGGGCGCGCACGCGGTGACGGCGCGTTTCGCCATTCAGCACATGCGCGATAAGGGCCTGAAGGTCGGTCTGGTGCGACTGCGCACCATCCGGCCCTACCCGACCGAACGCGTTAAAGAAGTCCTCAGCAAGTTCAAAGTGGTCGGCGTGATCGAGACCAACATGGGACTGGGCAGCGTGAGCAGTGGCGGCTCGCTCTATGCCGAGGTCTGCGCGGCTCTCTACGAAAGCGATAAACGTCCGCTCGTCCTCTCATTTATGGCGGGCATGGGCGGCGAGGCGATCGTGTTGAAAGAATTTTATTGGATGACCGAGAAGATGTTAGAAGTGCAAAAGCGCGGCAAGATCGAAAAGCGCACGCATTGGGTGGGATTCGAAGAGTAGAAGAAGATTACCGCGGATCGAATGATCCGCACAAGACATTGATGCGCTCGTCCCAAGGGCCGTGCCATCAGGAGGAACAGATATGGCAACCATCGAAGTTCAGCGGCAGATGCTGCCGATTCTTAACAACCCGAATCAGGGAGCGCGTTTCTACAACCCTGAATTACCGTCGTCCGAACCCTTCGTGCCTGGCCATCGCACATGTGCGGGCTGCGGACCGTCCATCCAGTACCGGATGACGAGCAAGGCGGCCGGCGACAACACGATCCTGGTCGGGCCGACGGGCTGCATGTACGTCGCGAACAGTTCGTATCTGTGCACACCCTACAACGTGCCTTGGGCGCACACGCAGATCGGCAGCGCGGGCAGCTTTACGGCAGGCGTCGCCGCTGCTTATGAGGCGATGATCCGGAAGGGTAAGTGGAAGGGTGCTTATCCGAATATTATTTGCGAGGCGGGCGACGGCAGCGCTTCGGACATTGGCCTTGCTTCGATTTCAGGTGCGCTCTATCGCAATCACGACTGCCTGATCATCTGCTATGACAATGAGCAGTATGCGAACACCGGCATTCAGGCATCATCACGCACGCCCTACGGCGGCATGACAACTTTCTCTCCCCCAGGACCGGAAGTACCCGAAGGCAAGAAGCTGTTTCCGAAAGACCTCGCTCGCATGATGGCGGCCGGGCATCCGCACTGCTATGTGGCGACTGCGAGCGTGGGCTATCCCATCGACCTGATGAACAAGGTGCGAAAGGGCCTGAATCACAAGGGCGCGGCGTATTTGATGGTCTACACTCCGTGCCAGAAGGGCTTCGTCTACGAGACGCCGCGCTCGATCGATCTTGGCCGGCTGGTCGTCGAATGCGGTCTCTACCCGATGTGGGAGTGGAATCCCGAGCGGCGAGAGTTTGATTACAGCTTCCGCCCGCAGAGTATGCGCCCGGTATCCGAATACTTGAAATTGCAAGGACGCTTCGGCCATCTCCATGCCGAACACATCGCTACCTTGCAGAAATTTGCCAACGAGCAATGGCGCATGATGGGCGTCCAGTTGCCTGAAGCCTTGATCCAGGCGGCAGATGCGAAAAATCTAGTCAACATGGCGTCGGCAGCAGAAGCCGAGGCAGTGGCGGAGACTGTATGAGTACCAAGGAAACGCTTCCACCAGAAGCTCCAGAAGCGCAGGAAAGTTATATCGTCACCGAAGGCAAGAAGCGCGGTTCGACGCGTGACGTGCGGCCGGAGGCTGCCTTCGACCGCTATTACACCGTGTTGAGCGTGCACGGCGGCGATGCGATCCTGACTGACAACTGGCACACCAACGAAGTGCTCGATCATACGCGCAACAACTTCGAGGGATACACCTTCGCGATGCGCACGCTGGAGGCTTGGGGAGCGATGATCGAGAACGAGCAGCGGGCTTACTACACCGCCGGCGGGCGCGTGTGGGTCATGGATCTGG
>JBAQJU010000353.1:0-14079 GCA_049300475.1 Terriglobales bacterium
CCCTTGTAGGGGCCGATAGCGCTGTTCATCTCAATGCGGAAGCCGCGATTGACTTGCACTTTCCCCTTGTCGTCAAACCAGGGCACACGGAACATCAGAACTCTTTCGGGCTCCGTAATACGTTCCAGAATCTTCGCTTCCTGATATTCCGGGTGGCGCTCCAACACGAGCCGCAAGGACTCGAGCACTTCGAGCACAGCCTGGTGGAATTCCGGCTCGGCCGGGTTCTTGGCTTTTACGAGGTTGAGAATCTGATTGATATAATCCCCCGCCGCATGTTTCTTGGGCGGTTCCATCACTGCAGTCATAGGCTTGCCTCCGAATTTTTAAGGACTGAACGGATTTGTTGATGGTTAATCGTAGACGTTCAACGCAGAATGCCGCTGAAATTGCGGCCACATCTATTGGATGCTCGCGGGGGATGCTCTGCCGTGATTCGGGTCACCCGATTTAGTGATGATTGGGCACACAAACTGTGCATTCGTCAGGGAAAATCCCACAAACATAACGCTTACTTAAGCAATATTTAAGGTTACTTCCTCGATCTCGCCTTTACAACCGTGACTTTCGAGGTTACCTGCTGCCCTTTTTCCATGCCCCCTACCATCACCAGGCCCCGTTGCGTGACCAGCAACCCGCGATGGTCCATGGTCGGCTCCGGCGTATGCTCGTCGACGGTTTCCCAAGTCTCTGACCGCGGGTCAAAGGCAAAGGTGACCGGGGATGGTTCGGCCGGTTGCCCGTCATACCCAATCCCATTGTAGTTGTAAGGGTTATCGGTTCCGCCCGAAAAATAGATTTTGCCTTTCTTCTTTTCCCGCGGGTCTGCCCCGGCGGCAATTCGATAGCGTGCATCACCCGGATGCGCCGGCAGCTTCGTCCACTCGATCCTGGTGATGTTGGCTCTCTTTGAACTTGGAATCTTTCCCATCCAGCATTCGCTGGAGGCAAGGTACTTCGGCCCCTTGCTATCGGGATTTCTATACGCGCCGTCCACATAGATAATGGTGTCGCCCAAGATCGCGCCGGCATGTCCGAATACGGGAGTGCCCGGAAGCGGTGTCGCCTGCATCCATTCATCCTTATCCGTGTCGTACACCTGTACGTTGCGCACCGCCTCGTTCTTCGACCATCCGCCGATAAGATAGATATAGCGGTCGCGGTATACGCCGATCACCGCATCGTCGACCGGAACGGGAATATCCTTGCCCCGGTAGTAGCGATTCTCAAACGGGACAAACACGTTCACATCCGGCAGCGTGGTCTCCTCGCCCTGCGCGTCGACAACGTAACCGCCAAAGATGAAAACCTGTCCCCCAAGAGCCACGGCCGATGCCGCCAAACGTCCGACAACGCCTGGCACCGGACGCTTCTCCTCCCACTTACCAGTCTTCACATCCAGTTCATAAGCGCTGGTCGTAACCGCATCCCAGGTTTTCTTCGCGCCGACCCCCATGAAGGAAAATATTTTGGTTCCGGCATCCTGGCCATACAAAACGGCCACCGCGTTGTTCGAGACCGGCACGGGAAGCGGGTCGAGTTTAGGCTCCTGGGCAGCTCGCAGACCGCTCGACAAAAGGAAGCAGGATATTACGAGGAATAATCTCTTCCATCTGGATCTCATTTGCAGAAATGATAGCAGTCAGGAAGGTAGCGCCGGCGCCCCCGCCGGCGGTTCGGCGGGCGCCCTCGCCCGCCGCGCAGACAACCTCGCGGCAGTCGGCAGGATGCGCATACCCAAAGATTCGCATCGGTGTTTCTGAACGTCAACCTGACCGGCGAGTCATCCCGAGCGAAAGAGGGATCTATGCAGGTTTGTTGACACCGCCGCACAGCTTGGGGTGAGCGGAACAGTTGGCAGTCCAGTGAGCTGTCTGCGCCAAGCGTTCCTAGAACCACGTGCGCTGCCGATACTCCCGATATACCTCCCCAAACTTTTCTTCCAACACTCGCGCCTCGCGCCGCGCTCGGATGATCTGCATCGGGACGATTACCAGCAGAATCGCAAGCAGGTAGGGCCTCCCCATCATTACCACCAGCCCGATCAAGCAAATTACGCCTGAAACATAAATCGGATTGCGAATCCGGGAATAGATCCCCGTAGTGACCAGTGCAGTCGCCTTCGCCCTGATCGAGAACGATCGCCCCAGCGTGAAGCGCGCGGCAATCACGCCCGCAAGGCCGATCAAGCCGAGCACCAGTCCCACCCAGCGTGCCGCCCCGTGCGGCCCCGGCCCCGACCTGAAAATGACCACGAGAGCCCACATGCCCGCGACCAAGGGCAGCCAGACCCGCCATATCGTCCCACGATCCATAATTCGTCGCCCCGAATGCCGCCCCCATTTTTCACGTCAAACTTCAACGTGTCTTCCTGAGCGGAGTAGGAACTTCACGAAGTGAAGTCCCTGCGGAGTCGAAGGACCCCTACCCCACCAATCCCTGCCGCACCGCGTGTATGAAATCTGTGTAGGCAGGCTCGATCCCGACAGCCCGCATGTCGAGCGCAATCTGCCCGCGATGATACGCCGAATGCATGAGCACATGGGTCAGCACATCTTCCACGCGGCTCGACCACGGTTCCCCCTTGCTGTTCCGGTATTCGATGTTCTCGTCCAGTCCGCCAGGCGGAAGCTCATTCAGGTACTTTCGCCACTGCGATGCCATCGCATCCGCCATCGCCTCGCATTCCTCGATGGTTGAATTGGGCCACACCGGCAGGCTCTGCGGTTCCCGCTGGATGCGTTCGAGCCACAGTTTTTCCGCGGAAAGAACATGCGCAATTCGTTTAACGATGTCCCTTGTGGCACCATCGCCCGCACGCAGCGCACGCAAGCATTCGCGATTCGCCCAACTGTCGTAAGCAAACATGCGCAGAAATTCGCCTGCATTCATTGGCGTTCTTCTCCTGAAACCCCGCATTGCGAGCGATCTTGCAAAAACGGTACGATAACCATAACAACTCTAATGATAGCGATCAGGTGGAAAAACGGTGCGACCCGAGCCGAAGCACGTTATTTCCTCGCTCTCTTCCTGGTTGCGATCGCTGGCCTGACGGCATCCGCGCAAACGCCTTCGGAAGCACGCGAGCAACTATTGCATTCCATCGACGCGGGCAAGCTCCAGGATGCGCTTCTGCTCGGCCAGCAGTCGGTCTCACATTGGCCGAGCGATCCTGAGTTACGCCACTACCTGGGGATTGCCTATCTGAAAACCGGTGACCTCAAACAGGCCCAGGATGAGCTCGTCCACGCTCGTGATCTCAGCCCGAAGGATTCCGCCATTCGTTTCGACCTCGCGCTCGTCTTCCTGAGCCAGGAGAATTACCCCGCTGCCGCCGATGAGTTGGAGGCCACAACCAGGCTCGACCCTTCGAATGCCCTCGCCCACGTGCTGCTCGGGCGCGCCTATCTGAATTCAAATCGCAGCCTGCAGGCCATCGACGAGTTCAAAACCGCGCTCAAAATCGAGCCCGGCATCCGCCTCGGGCATTACCACCTGGGATTCGCCTACGCCAGCCTCGGCCGTAACGACGAAGCCATCGTCGAATACAACGAAGAATTGCGCCGCTCCGGAGAGTCCCCGGCGGTGGTTTATGAACTCGGCCGGTCGCTGCTCGAGCGCGGACAGTACGATGCCGCCATTGCCTCGCTGCAGCGCGCATCGCAACTCGACCCGGCCAACGCCGATGCCTGGTACCACCTGGGCAAAGCCCAAGTGCTCGCGGGTCAATTCGCAGCGGCTGTGATCTCTCTGCGCAAGGCAATCGAACTGAATCCCACCGATCCCAGCCCGCATTACCAGCTGGCGCGAGCCCTCGAAAAGCTCGGCAAGAACGACGATGCGCGGACCGAACGCGAGCGCTTCGCCGAACTCAAAAAGTCGCAACGCCCCACCGCAGGCATGGCCACCGGACGCGACCAGTGATCGTGATCATAAGAATCATGCGCCTCGCGATGGCCGCCGTTCTCCTCGTAGCGCTCGCTGGAGCCTTGATTCTGGCCGGTGCCGCGCAATCCTCCCGGCCAGACCATCGTTCCTCTTCTACCCAAAAAGCGCCCGCACCTAAGTCGTCCACGAAACCTTCGCCAGGATCCCCGCCCCTGTTCGTCGACGTGACCCGCGCCGCCGGAATCGATTTCCACCTCAATTGCGGAAGTCGCGAAAAGCTCTACATCGTCGAAACCCAATGTGGAGGCGCTGCCGCCTTCGACTACGACAACGACGGCTGGCTCGACATCCTTCTTATCGATGGCTCGTCGATCGAGGACTACAAAGCCGGAAAATGCCATCCGCCCAAGCTGTATCACAACAATCACGACGGCACCTTCACCGACGTTTCCGCCAGGTCGGGCCTAAACTTCTGCGGCTGGGGATACGGCGTCGCCATCGGCGACTACGACAACGATGGCTGGGAAGATGTCTACATCACCGGCTTTGACCATTCGGCGCTTTACCACAACAATCACGATGGCACGTTTACCGACGTCACCGCGAAAGCAGGCGTACCCAATGAAGGCCGCTGGGGAACCAGCGCTGCCTTCGGCGACTACGATAACGACGGCAACCTCGATCTCATCGTTGCCAACTACGTCGACGTCGACATGAACAACCTCCCGCCCTTCGGCGTCGGCCCGTTCTGCCAGTACCGCGGCATCCCGGTCAATTGTGGCCCCCGGGGATTGAAAGGTTCCCGCGACCGTCTCTACCACAACAATGGAGACGGCACCTTCACCGACGTCACCGAAAAGCTGAACATCGATCCCGATCGCTATTACGGTCTCGGCGTCCTCTGGCTCGACTACGACAAGGACGGCTGCCTCGACCTCTACGTCGCCGACGACTCCTCACCCAGCCTGCTCTACCACAACAACTGCAAAGGCGGATTCGAAGAAGTGGGCGCCGAGGCCGGCGTAGCTTACAGCTCCGACGGTCACGAGCAGGCCGGCATGGGCATTGACTCCGCCGACTATGATCGCGATGGCTGGCCCGACATCCTGAAAACCAACTTCTCCGACGACTCCAACAACCTCTACCACAACGATCACAACGGCGAGTTCACTGACATGGCTGGTCCTGCCGGCATCGGCGCCATCAGCTACCCGTACCTGGGCTTCGGCGCAAAGTTTCTGGACTATGACAACGACGGCTGGCCCGACATCTTCATTGCCAACGGCCACGTCGACGCGCAGGTGGAAGGTCAATCCTTCGGCGTGGGTTATGCCGAGCGTCCCTTTCTATTTCACAATCTCGGTTACCAAAAAAAGATTGGCAAATTCGAAGAGGTCGCCGAAAAATCCAGCCCAGCCCTGGCCAGTAAGTACATCGGGCGCGCCGCCCTCGCCGCCGACTTTTGGAACCGCGGCCGGCAGGACCTGCTCTTCACCGTGATGGACGGCTCTCCAGTTCTGCTGCGCAACGAGGTGCCCTCACCGGGACACTGGCTCCGAATCAAGACCATCGGCCACAAGTCCAACCGCGACGGCTTCGGCGCCCAAGTCGAAATTACCGCCGCCGATCCGGGGTCCCCGGCGGGCCCGGGTTTGGCCAGTGGGGGTGGGGACTCCAGGCAATACGCCGAGGTCCGCACCAACAGCAGCTTTGAAAGTGCCAGCGACCCGCGTCTCCATTTCGGCCTGGGCACCGCCACCCGCGTCGACTCGATTACCGTGCGCTGGCCGAGCGGACAGGTCGATCACATCGGCCCCCAATCCGCTGACCAGGAACTCGTCCTTGAGGAAGGCCGCGGAGTCGTTGCCGATAGTTCCCAAAAAGCCTCACGCGACTCAGAAACACTAAACGCCGGTTCCCAGCCTTTGTCGCAACCGAACTAGCACTTTTATACAGAACTTGGAATTTTCACCGAAGACTCCATTCCGTTTGTCATAGCTCGACAGCACAATTTCCCTATAAGTCAATGAAACATAACGACATTAGTTTTGGCTCCACAAATGCCTCCCTACTCTAAAAGCACTAGCTGTCCAGGTTCCGGCGCAAGGAAAGTTGTTCCTGCTGTTTGTACTCCGGTAATGGCCAGCAGAATCACCAGGATACATCAAGTGAGTGGAGAAGTTCCCACTTGCAGCACCTGTAAGGAAGAGTCATCCCGTGGCTTTTAAGGGATGTGGTTTTCAGGTTCCAGTAAGGCGGCAGCCGATTCAGTTTTAAAAGTGTTTTCCGTGCACACCAACAACCAAGCGCCACCAGATTCTAGGGGGTTAGGAATGAAAAGATTGCAGTTCTGCCTCGCAGTATTTGCCGTGCTGGCTCTGAGCTTCAGCGCCTTCGCCCAGGTTGAAAATGGACAGTTTGCCGGCACCGTGACCGACCCAACCGGCGCCGCCATCGCAAATGCCAAGGTGACGGTCAAGAGCGCCGCCACCGACTTGACCCAATCGATCATGACGAACTCCAGCGGGAACTACACCATCAAGGAGCTCCCGGTTGGCGTCTACAACCTAACCGTCGAAGCCGCGGGCTTCAAAACCGTGAGCAATAACGGTGTGACGATCAACGCCGGAACAATCGCGCACGTCGACGTCAAACTCCAGATTGGTAAGGCGTCCGAGGTCGTTGAAGTGACCGGCGCACTCTCCGACGTCAATACGGAAGACTCCAAGCTGGCCACCACCATAAGCTCCACCCAGATCAACAACCTGCCCCTCAACGGCCGCAACGTGTTTGACTTGATGCAGATGAGCGCGGGTGCCGTGAACGTGATGGGTGTCGACTTCGAAAACGGCCACAGCACCGTGGTGAACGGCTTGCGTGAGGACTTCAATGGCTTCCTCATCAATGGCGTCTCCAATAAAGGCTTGAGCGGCGGCGTGGTCAACGTGCCGATTGAGGATTCGGTCGAGGAATTCCAGCAACTCCAGCTCAATATGTCCGCCCAGTACGGCAACAGCGCGGGCGGCACAGTCAACCTCGTCACCAAGTCCGGCACCAATAACTGGCATGGCAGCGGTTGGGAATACATCCGCAACGACGTTTTCGACGCCAACTACTTCTTTGTGAAGGCGCAGGGGAACCCCCAGCCTCCCACCCGGTTCAACCAGTTCGGCCTTACCCTCGGCGGCCCCATCGTGAAGGATAAACTATTCTTCTTCCTGTCCCTGCAGGGAGACCGCTACCACTCTGACGGCACCCCGGTCAGCGTCTATCAGGACTCGCAGCTATGGGAGCAGGCTGTTGCCAGCGCGAATGGCCCGGGCTCCTTGAACTCGACCGCATCCCTTCTCTACAACGACTTCGGCAAGCTGGGCCAAGGTGTTCCCACAGGACTAACCTTAGACACCTACACCGGAGGGAACTACGCTCCCTACCTCTGCCTGGACAACGGCACTGGACCCGCCGGTTTCAACATCGGCTTCACTACCTTGCAGCACCAGAAGCTCGACAACATTATGGGTGTTACTGCGGCCGATCAAGCTGCGATGTCGGCGGCGGGTTGCCAAAACATTCCTGGCCTAAACCCAGGAGCGATTAGCCGCAGCGCATCCATCCAGGAATCGAGCGTTTCAACCTTCGGCACCCAGACGGAAACGCTCGGCAACCTCTTCAATGGCAACGAAGCCTCGATGCGTGTGGACTATAACTGGAACACCAACAACCGCTTCTACGTCAACTACAACTACCTTCGTGAAACCGACAAATACGGCCCGGCGAATATTGCAGCGACGCGTGGCTTCACGAACCCGCAGCGGAGTAACTTCCCGGCAGCAACGCTGAGCTTTGTACATACATTCAGCCCCACAATCCTGAACGAGTTCAGGGCTGGGTATCTGCAGAACAATACCGATACCACCGTCAGCATTGGTGGCGTGCCACAGATTCACTTCTCGAATACCAGTCAAGTGGGCTTCGGCTCCTACAACGGCTACCCCCAGAACTTCAAGGAGAATGTCTACACGTATTCCGACATGGTTTCGATTAGCCACGGAAACCACAACATGAAGACAGGCGTGGATTTCCGCCGCAACATCGAAAACAGCGAATTCAACGTCGGACGTTCCTCCTATTACTTCTACGACCAGGTCTTCTTCGCCGCGGATGCGCCGTACTATCAAGCAGCGGGCGTGGATCCTGGAATTTGCAAGTCGCCGTGCCCGGTGTCCTCCTATAACCCGACACCCACTGCCTCCCTGGACACCAATATTCGCCACTGGCGCAACCTTGAATTCGGGGCCTATTTCCAGGATGACTGGAAGGTCAGCAAGCGCCTGACCCTGAACCTCGGTCTCCGCTACGACCTCTACCAGCGCCACCACGAAGAAGCAAATACCGCAACCACCTTCATTCTCGGTGGCACGGCGCCCAACTCGTTCATCTTGGGACCGAGCAATGGCATCCTGAACGAGTTGTACAACGCCAACAATCCCAATGACTGCGCGAATTTGGCGCTGGCACAGTTAGTGGGCGGTTGTTCGTCGACCGCGGGTGGTTTCGCTCCTTCCAGTTCTTTAGGTAAGGGCGACCACAATAACTTCGGTCCTCGTGTAGGGTTCGCGTGGGATGTGTTTGGAGACGGCAAGACATCTCTGCGCGGCGGTTTCGGTGTGGCTTACGAGGGCACGCTCTATAACCCGCTCTCCAACTCCCGCTGGGATCTTCCCTACTACTCGTTCAATGCGGCATGCTGCTCCACGGACCAGCCTTCCGGTTCGAACATAGTCTACGGTCCGACGAGCCTTATCGGGGGCGTTTACGCCCAGGATTCCTCAATAGCACCCGTCTACAGTGGATGTGGCACAAACGTAGGCAACCAGGGCCCCTGCAACCAGGCCCAGAACCACGGCAACATCGAGGGCTGGGATCCAGGCAACTCGAATCAGGCGCTCCTCACCGGAATCGTTTTCCCCTCTGGAGTCCGCGATCCCTACGTTTACAACTTCTATCTGGACATTCAGCGCGAGATCATGCCCAAGACGGTCGTTGACATCAAGTACGTCGGCACGGCGGGTCACAAGCTGTTCCGCGCCGAGGACATCAACCGCCAGTCTGGCTCGGAGTTGCCCCTTGGCAGCACAACAGTCGACAATTTCGGGCGGACCTTGTACGGACTGGGCGGTCGCTTGAATCAGAACTATGGACGCCTGCGTGTCTGGGAAAACTCGGTCAACTCCAACTACAATTCGTTTCAGGGCTCGCTGAAGCGCCAGATGTCCCATGGTTTGTTGTTCAACCTCGACTACACCTACAGCCACTCCATCGACGATGGCTCAACCTGGCACAGCGGCGCCACGACGGCGAACGGCGCGGCTGCGGGTGAGGGATTCACTACGGATCAGACCCTCCCGGGCCTGGATCGAGGCGATTCCATCTATGACATTCGTCACCGGCTCGTCTTCAACTACGTCTACCAGTTACCCGGACAAAACCTCAAGGGTGCAATGGGCGCGATTGCCGGCGGTTGGAACCTGAACGGCGTCTGGCAGTTCCAAACCGGCGCGCACTTTGAGCCCTTCACTTCGGGCCGCGCGGTCCTGGAAGGTACGAATGAGGACGGCAGCTGCAGCGTGGCGGACGTTTCGGATGGAGCCTGTGTCAATGCTGGTGGCGACTTCAACTTGGACGATGGCCACAATGATCGTCCCAATTCCACCATAAAGGGCTTCAAGGGCGCCACCCACGACATGTGGGCGAATGGGTTTTACATCGGTAACCTCAAGACTGGATCGACATTCTCGCCCTCCACGTTCTCCTCGCCTTGCTTGGGTTGCGTGGGCAATCTTGGCCGCAACACCTTCGTTGGCCCGGGCAACTGGTTCGCGGACATGACTATGTCCAAGAACTTCAAACTCACGGAGAGGGTAAATCTGAAGTTCGACGCCAACGGATTCAACGTGTTCAACCGCACGAACTTCATCCTTGCCACCGCCGGTGGAGGAGCAAACAACAAGTACACCTCCGGTAACTTTGGTCAGGCGGCTGGCACTTTGAATCCTCGTGAAATGCAGTTCGGGATTAAGCTCAGCTTCTAGTTGAGCTGCCTGCTGTTCAAAGGCTTGCTGCTGATTTTCAGCAGCAAGCCTTTTTTCGTTGATGTAGCATCTACTGCGTGGGGTGTCCTATGAGTCGGACCCGGCACGTTCTGGCGCTGTCGGCACTTCTGGCATTCGCATCCGCCCATCAGCTCTGCGCGCAACAACTCCAACTCGGGAAAATAATCGGCACGGTCCGGGTGGTGAGAGGCGATTTCCCTCCAAACCCCGTTTTGGTTTCATTGGAAATGCGCGGCTCTCCCATTGGAAACGCTTACTGCGACGATCAGGGCCGCTTCGGCTTCTATAGCCTGGTCGCAAACGAGTACCGCGTTTCGATCAACGACGATGCATACGAACCGGTCAGTTCGACCGTCGAGGTAGACCCGTCAGCCGCCCCAACAAATTTCGTGAATATCCAGTTAATGCCGCGCGCCAACACCAAGAAGGATTCGCTTCAAGGCCGCATCGAGGGCAGCAATCCTTTCCTGGTTGATCCCGCCGAATACTACCGGCATTTCCCCAAGAAAACTCTCAAGGAGTTTGAGAAGGGCCAGGACGCCGATCATAAGGGCCACCCCGACAACGCCACCGAGCACTACCTGAAGGCACTGGAATACTCGCCAGACTTCTATCCCGCGCACAACAACCTCGGGGCCATCTACCTTACCCGTCAGAATTTCGATGAGGCCGAACACCAGTTCGAAGCCGCTCTGAAGGCCAATCAGAACGATGGCCAGGCATACTTCAATCTTGCGAACGTGCTCGTGATCACCCAGCACTACGCCGATGCTGAGCGCGAGATCGATGAAGGGCTCCGGCGCCGTCCCGACTCCGCCTTCGCCAAGTTCCTGCAAGGGTCGGTTTACATTCACACTGGCCGTCCCGAACTCGCCGAGAAGAGCCTCCAAGGCGCGTTGCAACTCGACCCCAAAATGTCTCAGGCCCACCTGCAGCTCGTAAACCTCTACCTGGAGCAGAAGCGCACTGGCGACGCCGTCACGCAACTCGAAACCTACCTCAAGGCCTTCCCGGACTCTCCCTTTTCACCGAAGGCGCGAGACCTTTTGAAACGTCTCCAGTCGGAGATGGCGGCCCCAAAATAGATTTAGCTCAGGCAGATCGTTTCTACCGTCCACATTTCCATTGGTCTCGCCGCCGGTTTCCAGCTGTCAGCGTCCGTTCAACGGATCGGCTGACTGACGCTCCCCGGTGATAGACTTCTCTTACCCATGCATTTCCTGCACCGTCTGTTGTGTGTCCTGCTTTTTGCTTGCAGCACCCTGTTTGCTGCGCCCGCACCGCCGCCCAACGTCATCCTGATTACGCTCGATACCACCCGCGCCGACCGGATGGGATTCCTCGGCTCCAAGCGGGGAATCACACCGAACCTGGACGCCATGGCACGCCAATCGGTGGTTTTCACCCACGCCTACTCCCAGGTGCCGATCACCACCGCCTCCCATGCCACTATCCTCACGGGAACCTATCCACAATTCCATCAGGTAGTTGATTTTGGCGTTCCCCTGGCCGCGGACCTGCCCTATGCTCCCGACATCTTTCGCCGCAATGGGTATCACACGGCGGCCTTTGTCGGGTCACTTGTTCTCGATCCGGAAACGCGCTCCGCCCCCGGTTTTGAGCGCGGATTCGACACCTACGATGCCGGTTTCCACCGCCGCCACGTGGGGGAAGATCGCTATCAGTCTGTTGAACGCCGCGGCGGAGAAGTCATTGGACGCACGCTTGACTGGCTAAGCAAGCATCACGATGGGCCGTTCTTCATCTGGGTGCATCTTTACGACGCGCATGACCCCTATGATCCTCCCGAGCCCTACAAAACGCGCCATGCTGCCACGCCTTACGACGGTGAGATTGCCTACGTCGATGCGGCAGTGGGCAAGTTTCTAGACTGGTTGCGTTTTCGCGGCCTTTATGACGGCGCGCTCATCGCCGTCATGGCGGATCACGGCGAGGCCCTTGGCCAGCACGGCGAAGCCACCCACGGCATCTTCCTCTACGACGAAACCATTCACGTGCCCCTGCTCTTGAAACTGCCGGGCGAGCGCTCTGCCGGAACCCGAATTGCCGCTCGCGCCCGCCTGGTTGATGTGCTGCCCACCATGTTGCAAACCGCGGGAATTCCAGTTCCGGCAGCCGTTCAGGGGGAATCCCTGCTGCCCCTTTTGCAAACGGCCTCCGTCACACGGACCGGGAAAACGACACGCAAGCCGGCCGGGACATCTCCGGATCGCCCAGCCTACGCCGAGAGCGACTATCCCCATCGCACTTTTGGTTGGAGTCCGCTGCGCTCGCTGCGCACGGGAAAATATCTCTTCGTTCAGGCGCCGCGCGACGAACTCTATGACGAATCGGCAGACCCGAAGGAAGAGCACAATTTGGCGCCCGCTTCCCCGGCCGTCGCGAACACGTTAGCCGGGCAGCTCGATGTGTTTCGCCAGAAGACAAGCACCACCAAGGAAGCGCCTGCCGTCGTGCCGGATCCAGGTCTTCAGGAACGGCTGAACGCCCTGGGATACGTCGCCACCGATAGCAGCTCTTCAAGCATGCCGGGCATCAAGGACACGGGCGCCGATCCCAAAGATAAGGTTGAGGTCGTAAATTTATTGCACCGCGCGGAAATGGCCAAGGAAGAGATGCGCTTTGCGGAGGCGGTACCGCTGCTGGAGCAAGTGATCGCGCTCGAACCGAACCTTCCGATCACCTACCTGCAGTTGGGCACATCGCTCACTTCATTGAAGGATTATGAAAAAGCGGTGCCTGTGCTCCGCAAAGCTGTCGAAATGCGCCCCGACCTGACCGTCCCTCGCTACCAGCTCGGCTCCGCACTCTTCGAAACCGGAGACCTTCCCGGCGCTATCGAACAGCTCCAAATCGCCGTCTCCCGCTCGCCGGAGTGGCCCGAACCCCTATTCCTTCTGGCTACCGCCCACGCGCGCGTCGACCGCCTGCCCGACGCCATCCGCGAATACCAGAAGGTGACCGAACTCCGCCCAAAACATTATGCCGCGCATCTGCTTCTCGGCCGCGCTCTGGCCCTCTCGGGCAGCCCGGAAAAGGCTCTAGCGCCTCTAACCAGGGCCGCCGAACTTCAGCCCGCGTCCCCCGAACCGCACGCATTTCTGGCAGACGCCTTCACCCAACTGGGACGCACGGCCGACGCCGGGCACGAACGCTCCGAAGCCCAGCGCCTGCGCGCCGCAGCCAAACACTGACGCGAACCGTCCGCTGAAGGCCCGGATCTACTTGCGTTCTTGAAATCAATCCGCTGGCACGTATTTGCAAAACTGTTGCTCTAGCTTGCAAGCCAGCCGGTATTCCTCACGCGCGGCTTTTGTCTGGTGGAGCAGTTGATGAGCGAACGCCAGATTGAGGTGCGCTTCCGCCAGTTTCGGATCGAGCTCAATGGCGTGTTCAAACTGCCGAGTTGCCTTTGCCGTCCGATTCGTGCGGTTATAACAAATTCCCAGAAAATTATGGATGCGCGCGTCATCCAATCCAAGGTCTATCGCCTTTTCCAGGTGCGGCGCCGCCCCTGCGTAATTCTTCTGCGCAAAGTAAAGCATCCCAAGCTCGCGCTGCCCCGCTGAAAAATTCGGCTGAATCGCGACTGCCTTCTCGTACGCTGCCTGTGCTGCCACTGGGTCCCCCGCTTCGAGCAGACCTTTCTGGTACCACGCGCGGTAGTTCTGGGGATTGCTCTGCAATGCTTTGTCGAGCCAACTCTTTGCTTCATCTCCACGCCCCAACTTTGCCAAGGCCCGCGCCAATCCCGTCATCGCATTATCGAAATCCGGATTCAGCTCCAGGCACCGTTCCATCTCCGCCACGGCCTTCTCCCAATTTTCGAGCCGAAGATCCGATTCGCCAAGCATGAACGGCACCACATAAATCTTCGGATCCTGTTCCGCAACCTTCGCGAGCAAAGCTTCACCCTCTGCCACTTTGCCAGCCTGAAACGCATCGGTCGCTTTCAGAATCGAGTTGAACTCCCACAGCTTATCCTTGGGATCGGCCAGCCCCAGCTTCAACGCCTCGGGTGAAACCGCGGCGCGAAAGCCGAAATAGCCGAGCGCCC
>JBAQJU010000354.1:0-15753 GCA_049300475.1 Terriglobales bacterium
CGCTGCAATCAGGAGCGGCGCGGTGTTCCCGAAGTAGCGAGTTCGCTTCCATGCGAGATACGCAATGATTGCTACCGGCAACGCCAGCACCAGAGCCGGGCTGCCGCCGCGGATCATCTTTAACGTATGGACATAAGAGGCGCGCATGCCGAACGCGGCGGGTTGGATGTCGAGCCAGCGCGCCCGCAACATCGCCTGCCAGAAGAGGGAAGGCTGAAAGAAATAGGAAGCGAAAACCAGCACGACACCGACCGCGATTGCGGCCGCCCAAATTGCAATCACGGCTCGCGGGCGGACGGGCGCGACCCAAAACATAAGCGGCAAAGCCACTACACACAGGATCGCCAGCGAAAACTGGTTGCCAATCGCCAGCGCCAAAGACAATCCGAGCAAGAGAATTCGCCGCGAGTTCCAGAGGATGACTTCACGCGGCGCGTAAAGCGTGTGCGCGACCGCGATGGCAGTGAAGATGGTGCCGAACGCGCCCCATACTCCTCCCATCTCGCCGAGGTTCTGGGTGCCGGCTGCCGCCAGAATCATGACCGGCGAGAAGCAATAGAGCATGAGCGCGATGTATCCGCCGGCATTTCCATAAAGACGTCGTGCGACGTACCAGAGCGAACCTCCCAGCATGACGCCGAAAAACAGGTATGGAAAATCGTCCCAGATTTGTCCCAGAGGCGAGTCGGGCGGCAATACACTCGGATGCACGAGAACCGGCGCGGCCGCGGTCAGATAATAGAGAGGAGACCGGTCCTCGTCGTAGCCATCGCGGATGCGGAGATGGCCGGCACGTCCCGCAGAAGGCATGCCGGTGACGGCTTCTGCGCGGAGCGCGCCGGGAGTTCCCGCGATCGCGCCTCCCTTCCACTGCTCCAGACCATCGTAGATGCAAAGGGCGTGATCGGAATCGGGGAGCGCTCCGTGCACGGTTTGCACGCGAATGAGCCAGGCACACTGCAATAAATAGACGAGCAGAAGCGCGGCCGCGATGAATTGCGGGCTGCCAATCGAATCGAGATCGATAATTCGGCGTATCAAGGGCAGACCGAGTGTTTTACCATGGCGGAGACCTTCATGGATAACAATCCGCCTTCGAGCCCCGCTTCTCAGCAGGATGCATCGCCTGCGCCGCGCTCCTCTTCACCGCTCTCTGCGATGCAGGAAGATTCGACACTGGCAGAGGACCGTCGCGAAACCGCGCTGTCATCTTTTGCGGAAATCTTCGGCGGTCCGGACGGGCTTTATCCTGGCGCGCGCTGGCTGATCTACATTGCCATGGCCTTTATACTGTTCGGACTTTTCACTTCACTTATCAACGAACTTCAGCCGCAGAAAATTCCAGTGTGGTGGAGCATGATTGGAGAGATCCGGATGATGCTGGCTGCCATTCTGCCGGGGTTTGCGATGGCGCGCATCGAAGGACGGCGCTTCGGCGATTTCGGCCTGCCGGCGAGAGACGCCTTTGGGCGCAACTTTTGGGTGGGTGCGATTTGGGGAATCGCGTCTCTCGCTGTTCTGATGCTTGTGTTTCGAGTGCTCGGCGTTTTTTCATTCGGCACGCTCGATCTGCACGGCACGCGCATTCTGAAGTTCGGTTTCTACTACGCGGTATTTTTCCTGATCACGGCAGTTTTTGAAGACTTCCTGATGCGTGGTTATTCGCAGTGGGTGCTCGCACAGGGCATGCACTTCTGGCCCGCAGCCGCGATGCTGTCGGTGCTGTTCGGACTGATGCATCTCGCCAATCCAGGCGAAGCGAAGATTGGAATCGCAGCCGTAGTCGTCATCGGTTTTTTTTTCTGCCTCACGCTCCGACGTACGGGAACGCTGTGGTGGGCCGTCGGCTTCCACATGTCGTGGGACTGGGGAGAGAGCTATCTTTTTTCGGTGCCCGATAGTGGAGGCATCGCGACCGGCCATCTGCTCAACTCTTCATTCCATGGACCGGATTGGCTCACGGGAGGGGCAGTCGGGCCGGAGGGCAGTTATCTGCTCTTCTTCCTGATCGCGGCACTGTGGCTATTGTTCACTCGCGCCTATCCGGAGGTGAGGTACGGCGGGCTGGGAAGCCAGTCGGGTACCCCCCCTCGCCCCGGTCTATTGGAATCATAGGGTCGAGCGGACAAGCAAAATCAACGGCGGCGGGCGAGGGCGCCAGCCCCACACACCTTAGATATCCAGGTTCTTTACATCCAGCGCGTTGTCCTCGATGAATTTTCTGCGGGCTTCTACGTCTTCGCCCATGAGCGTGGTGAAGATCGTCTCGCACTCGGCGATGTCTTCGAGCTTTACCGACAGGAGCGTGCGGCGCTCGGGGTCCATGGTTGTTTCCCAGAGTTGCTCGGCCGTCATTTCTCCCAGACCTTTGTAGCGCTGGACTGTATATTCTTTGCGGCCTTCGTTCAGGACGTAGTCGAAGAGATCGCGGGCGGTATTCTTTTCGACGATCTGCGGTTCTTTGGCGCGGCGCGCGGCGGGCTTGGCCGCTTTCTTGTCGGCCTTCTCGGCGTCCGTCATCTTCTTCTCGGCCTCGGCTTCGGCTTCGGCTGAATCCTCGTCATGATCTTGCGCTTCGGCGGCTTCGGCATTGCCTTTGCTGGCTTTCGGAACGCTTTCCACCATGAAGGGCGGCTTGAGATATTCCTCGATCTGTTTGAACTTCGAGATGAGCTGGCGGCACTCGGGCGTGGAGGCTAGTTCCCAATTGATGACGTGCTCGGCCCCTTGCGAGTTGACGAAGTGCACCTCCCAAAGATTGTGTTCTTCGTCGAAGCGGCTTTCGACACTCTTTAGTTTCAGGTCTTTCTGCAGGCGCTTCAGTTCTTTTTCGAGTTTCTCGATCTTCTTGGGAGCGGTTTTCTTGTCGCCTTCAAAGTCGGCGTGCTTTGCCAGGTCGAGTTTGGGCAGCAGTTCGGTGATCTGCTCCTCGCGCAGGCGTTTGTTGAGTTTGTCTAGGAAGCCGAGATACTCGTTGAGGACGGTGATGAACTTAGTAAGCGCTCCACCCTCGAGCTTGGCCGCACCTTCCCCGTAGCGGATGACCAAGCCTTCGGAGGCGCGCTTAACCATTACTTTGACGAATTCGCGCTCGTCTTTGATGTACTGGTGCGACTTGCCCTTTTTGATGCCGAATAGCGGAGGCTGCGCGATGTAGACGTTGTTGCGCTTGATCAACTCCTGCATATGGCGGAAGAAAAACGTCAGCAACAGAGTGCGGATGTGCGAGCCGTCAACGTCGGCGTCGGTCATGAGGATGATTTTGCCGTAGCGGACTTTCGTGGGATCGAAATCTTCTTTTGAGATGCCAGTACCGAGCGCGGTGATCATGGCGCGGATTTCTTCATGCGCCAGCATCTTGTCGTAGCGCGCTTTTTCGACGTTCAGGATTTTTCCCTTAAGCGGGAGGATGGCCTGGAAGCGGCGGTCGCGGCCCTGTTTGGCGGTTCCGCCGGCGGACTCGCCTTCGACGAGGAAGAGTTCGCAGCGATTGGGATCGCGCTCGGAGCAGTCGGCGAGTTTGCCGGGAAGGCCTCCACCATCGAGCGCGCCTTTGCGGCGGGTGAGGTCGCGAGCCTTGCGGGCGGCCTCACGGGCACGAGATGCGTCGATCGCTTTGTTGATGACTTTGCGGGCGACGGTTGTGTTTTGCTCGAAAAACGCGCCCAGCTTTTCGTTGACTACGGCCTGCACGACTCCGGCGATATCGGAGTTGAGCTTGCCCTTGGTCTGGCCTTCGAACTGCGGCTGCGGCAGCTTCACGCTGATCACCGCGACCAGGCCTTCGCGAACATCGTCGCCGGTGAGATTTTCTTTGACGTCCTTGAACAGGCCCATTTGCTGGCCCGCGTAGTTGATGGTACGAGTAAGTGCGGTGCGGAAGCCGGAGAGGTGCGTGCCTCCGTCGACGGTGTTGATGTTATTGGCGAAGCTAAAGACGGATTCGGAGTAGGCGTCGTTGTATTGCAGGCCGATCTCGATATGCACCTGGTCTTTGTCGGCTTCCATATAGATGGGCTTGTCGTGGAGGGTCTGCTTGCCGCGGTTCAGGTGCTTGATGAATTCGACGATGCCGCCGTTGTACTTGAACTCGGTGCGCTTGGCCTCGCCGGTCTTGGAATCGGTGGCGCGCTCGTCGGTGAGCGTAATGGAGAGACCGCGATTCAGAAAGGCCATCTCGCGCAAACGCTGCGACAAGGTGTCGAAGTTATATTCGGTCGCGGTGAAAATGGAACGGTCGGGCAGGAAGTGGACGCGCGTACCCCGCTTCTTGGTCGCGCCGGCTTTCTTGAGCTTGCTGGTGGGCTCGCCTTTGGAGTAAGTCTGCTCCCAGGTAAGACCGTCGCGCCAGATCTCGAGGTCGAGTTCCTCGCTGAGCGCGTTGACGCAGCTCACGCCGACGCCGTGCAATCCGCCGGAAACTTTGTAAGTCGAGGAATCAAACTTACCGCCGGCATGCAAGGTGGTCATAACAACCTGCGCGGCGGGAATCTTTTCGCCATCGATATCCATGTTGTCGACGGGAATGCCGCGGCCGTTATCGACGACGGTGATGGAGTTATCGAGATGGATGGTAACTTCGATCTTGTCGGCAAAACCGGCGAGCGCTTCGTCGACCGAGTTATCGACGACTTCATAGACGAGGTGGTGCAGGCCTAAGTCGCCGGTGGAACCGATGTACATGGCGGGGCGCTTGCGGACGGCTTCCATGCCGCCGAGGACTTTGATGGAGGCTGCAGAGTAGTCGCTGGGCGCGAGAGCGTCAGTTACTGCTTGGCGAATCGCGCCATTGGCGGCCTTGCCATTCTTGTTTTTCGCGTCGGCGCTTTTGACGTCGTTCTTAGCGTCATTTTTAACGTCGTTCTTAACGTCGGCGAGTTCTGCGTTCAGTTCTTTCGTGGCCATTCTGCTCCGTGGAAAATGCCGGATCGGCGCTTGGGCTGGAGAGCGCTCACCGGGACTACTTGGTGACTTCAAATCATTGAAATATCTGCTACTTAGCGCTCACCAGAGTTAATTTATTTTACCACAAAAAGGGCTAACGATTGGGGCCGATGCCGGGTCTATAACCGTCCTCTTTTGTGAGTGTTAGAAGCGCGTATTTTTGAGCAATCAGGGACGGCAGTTTTCCCAGCTGATCTGCGCGCGCGGCTCACCGTTTGGGTTGCATTCCGCGAAAATGAAGTCCGTCGATGAGGTCATCGATTTCATCCTCGCTGCCCGCGATGAAGGTGAACGAGACGATTTGACCCTTGGCGAGCAGGATGAGCGTGGACTGATGCATGGTGAGTTTGTCGGAGAGCGGCTTGGTGAAATCAGCGCGGATGAGTAAATGGGCGTCGATCTCCGAAATGTCGGGGTCGCCTTCGACCTTGAAGCCTTTCGAGGTGGTGAGTTCGGTGAGCGGACCCAGGTAATCCTCGGCCTTCTTGAGTCCAGGATAAGCAGCGGCGCCTTCGGAGGCGATAACGACGGCGGAATTGATGGTTTCTCCGATGGCATCGGGTGGACGTTCGAAGACGGCGAGCAGGACTTCGCCCGTGGCGGCGGCTTTCTGTTTCGCGGGCTTTTCCTTTTTGTCTTGATCATCTGGCTGGGGCGCTCCTTGATCGCGCATTTCTTTTGTGCGATCGACCCAGCCGTAGGGAATTTGAAAGCGGAAGGCAAAGGTAGGGTTGCGGTAAACGTGCGAGTCTTCGTCGTGTGAGGAATTCGCGGCGGGTTTGGACCCGGGCGTAGCGGGTTTGGGTTGCGCCTGCACTGCCGCGACGGAGAAACCGAGAAGCAGCGCGAACGTGATACGGCGGCAAATCATGAGGACTTGAATCAGTTTACATGCCTTATCCGGTCAGACGTGCCTCGGCTTTTCTATACCGATCAGTACGAGTTGCCGCTTCCGGAGGGACACCGGTTCCCGATCGAAAATATCGCATACTGCCGGAGCGGCTCGACTCGAGTGCCGCCGTTGAATGTCGCCAGCATTTATAATCGCGCACTTCGAGGGTTATCCCATGAATTTACATCTGAATTTACGTCTCAGATTTACCGTTCTAGCCGCAATTTGCATGGCGGCGAGTCTTTCGGTCGCGCAGGCCTCGCAACCTGTGCTGAATGCGGAGAAGGCACAAGCGGAAGCCGTTCACTTTCTCGTCGAGTTGATCAGGATCGATACGCAGGATCCTCCCGGGAACGAATCGAAGGTAGCGCACTACCTGGAAGGCGTGCTGAAGAGCGAGGGCATTGCGTCCGATATTCTCGAGACGGTTCCCGGACGCGACAGCATTGTGGCGCGCCTCAAGGGCGATGGATCGAAGCATCCGCTTTTGCTGATGGGACACGAGGATGTTGTGCCGGTGGACCGCGCACGCTGGACGGTCGATCCGTTTGCCGGACTGGAGCGCGACGGCATGATCTGGGGCCGGGGGGCGTCGGATGACAAGGCTGCGGTGGCCGCCAATCTGGAAGTTTTCCTGCAACTGAAGCGAATGAGAATTCCGCTGAAGCGCGACGTGATTTTCCTCTCGGAGGCGAGCGAAGAGGCCTCTTCACCTGCCGGGATGTCTGTGCTGGTTGAAAAATACTGGGACAGGATCGCGTGCGAGTTCGCGCTGAACGAGGGCGGCGGTTCGCTTCTTTTGGATGGGAAGATCAAGTACATGGGCGTTTCCACGGCGGAGAAACTACCGCGCGGCGCCCGACTGGAATCGACTGGAACAAGCGGGCACGGATCTGTGCCACGGGTGGATAATGCCGTCACGCATCTGGGTGCGGCCGTCGCCAAGGCTGGAACATGGGAGACACCGAGCCGTCTGAACGAAACGACGAGCGAGTTTTTCAAGAGACTGGCGACGATCTCTCCGCCCGAAGAGGCTGCCTGGTACCGCAACGTTCTTGACCCCAAGGTGCAGGACGAACTGCGGGTGAAGAAGCCGCAATACTATTCGATGCTGCGCACGTCGGTTGTTCCTACCATGCTCAAGGCGGGGATCAAGGAAAACGTGATCCCGCCGACGGCCGAAGCCACGCTTGATATTCGCGCATTGCCGGATGAGGACCTCCCCAAATTCCGCCAGATGCTGGCGGAAGTGATCAACGATCCCCAGGTGAAGGTCGTGCCGGAAGACGTGACTTACTCGATGCCGGCAGCGCCAGTGACGAGTTTGCAGACCGAAATGTTTCATGCTTTGGAGAGCGCCCAGAAAGAAGTCGCTCCCGATGCCGTCACATTGCCGGTGATGACGACCGGAGCGACGGACTCCTCGATTTCTGCGGGTGAAAGGCGTTTCGGCATATGGTATCGGCGTCCCCAAGACGGAGGAGGAGAGCCGAACCGTGCATGGGAACGACGAACGGATTGAGACCAGGCAACTGGGAGTTTTCGTGCGCTATCTTTTTCGGGCAGTGACACTGGTGGCGGGGCAATAGCTGTCGAGTTGCAATTGGCACAGAATTTCGCGGGACAAAATCAAATGGACTTGGTGCTTACTGAAACTGAAGTCCGCGTGCTCGGGTCGTTGATCGAGAAGGACATCACGACGCCCGATTACTATCCTTTGTCGCTGAATGCGCTGGTCAATGCGTGCAATCAGAAATCGAATCGCGACCCGTTCATGCAGCTCGACGAAAATGCCGTGCGCGATGCGCTGAGCGGCTTGCAGGAGCATCGACTGGCGGGGCCGGCGCGAGGAGCGGATAGCCGCGTCACAAAATATGAACACCGGACGCAGGAGGTCTTCAACTTCACGCGTGGAGAGGTTGCTGTGCTCTGCGTACTGCTGCTGCGCGGCCCGCAGACTCCGGGTGAGATGCGTGGACGCACGGAGCGCATGCACCACTTCGAGACGCTCGATGACGTACAGGCGGCGCTGCAGAAGTTGATGCAGCGGCAGCCTCCAATGGCGAAGGTGCTGCCCCGCCAGCCGGGGATGAAAGAATCGCGCTATGCGCATTTACTCGCCGGGGACGTATTAGCGGCGGAAATGCAATCGACGATGGCTGCGGCAACCGAGCACGATCCAGGCGATGGCGAGCGGGTGGCGCGTTTGGAAGAAGAGGTCGGCGCGCTGCGGCGGGAAGTCGAGGAATTAAAGGATCAGTTCGAGCGTTTTCGGCAGCAGTTCCAGTGAATGGGCATGTTGGCTCGGCCCTGAAGAAATCGGCCCCCAGATTTCCCATCATGGCGATTCGTTGCCGACTTTTTCGCGGGCGGGGGCGCCCGCGCCACACGGACTAGGCGTATTCCCAGCGGCGCGCCACTCGGCGGGCAATTGCGAAAAGCACAATCGCAGTCACCCCGAGAACCAGAACCTGCGGCCACAGATGCGATATTGGTTCGTCGCGCCAGAAGATTTTTGTGAAGCCGTCAATTGCCCAGGCGTTGATGGTCAGCAGGCCGGCTTTCTGCATCCCTTCTGGCATGAGGAAGCGCGGGAACATGCTGCCTCCGATCGAGGACATGACAAGAATGACGAGCGTGGACAGCGCGCCCAGTTGCGCTCGCGTCTTGCAGATGCTGGCCAGGAGCAGTCCGAAGGAGGCGACGGCCACGGATGTGAAAACTCCCATCACAACGAATCCCGGAATATGCGACCAGAAGTCGAGCTTGAATACCGCCCATCCCCACACAAACATCAGCACGAGTTGGGCGAACGCAAGTATCGAGTTGTAGGTTAGTTTGCCGAGCATCAACGATGTCATGGTGACGCGCGAGGCGAGAACGCGGTCGAGAGTGCCACTCTCGGCTTCATCGAGCAGCGCTCCGGCCGCGCCGCTGGCCGTAAAGAGGAGGAACATGACTCCAATGGCGGCCGCGTAGAACGAGACCATAGGATTATTTTTGTTCTCCCCGACAACGGCGCGCGATGTGACCGCAATAATTCCGTTGTTGCCGGACGCTTCCGAATTGGTCTCGGCCGCGCCGCTCTCTTCCCGCGCGCGCAGGCGTCGCAGGCCTTCATCGATTCGATCGCGCTGCTCCTTCGTGAGGCCGCCGGCAAACTGATCGAAGTATTTCGAGCCCTGTTCGGCCATCACGTCGGGCATGGCAGTCATCGCGACCTTCTGCAGCAAGCCCACGACGACCTGCGGCGCAATCATGTCGCTGCTGTCTTCGAGCATCTGGATGGTAGGGTGGTTGGCATCACGCGGGCCGAACGAAATTGGGTTCGCACCGAAGCCGTGCGGAATGACGAGGGCGACGGGCGCAGTTCCAGCTTTTACCGCGGCTTCGGCGGTGGCCGCGGTGTACTCGGGTTGTTCGGCGCCTTTGACGGGCGCGGGGCGTATCTTGACAACCAGCGAGCCTTCGCTCTCCAGGCCCTTGACTAGCCTCTGCGAGGCGTGGCTGTGATCTTCATCGACGACAAGTACGTGGACTTTCGGTGTTGTGTCGCGACGGCCCCCGAAAATCACGGCGAAGATGCTGAAGAAAACAACCGGCAGAATAAAGCTCAGTGCGAGCGCGCCGCGGTCGCGGCGCAGGGAAACGAGGGCGGTGCGAATGATGGCGAGGATCATCATAGCGAGGTCATAACTGTGAAATCGTCATAGTGAAATCAGTCACGCAATTCCCTTCCCGTCAAGTGCAGGAAGACGGATTCCAGGTTCGGCTTGTGCAGCGACACGTCGAGGAGTTCGAGGCCAGACTTCGCGGATTCCTCGAGCAGGCCTGCAATTTCAGTTGGATGCTCAATCGTAAACTGCGCAACACCATCGACTGGCTGGCCGCCGTGTTGCGCGACCCAGGTCGCGACTCGCTCGTCGCCTCCCGCAAAACGCGCCAGCACCTGGCTGCGCGAGCCGAAGGCATTCTGGACGAGTTCGGCGTTGGTGCCGAGCGCGATGATGCGGCCGTGATCCACGATGGCGACCCGGTCGCACAGGCGCTCAGCCTCTTCCATGTAGTGGGTGGTGTAGATGATCGACATGCCCTCGTCACGGAGTTTCTCGATCATTTCGAAAATATGGTTGCGCGACTGCGGGTCGACGCCCACGGTTGGTTCATCCATGAGGACGAGCCTGGGCTGGTGAATAAGGCCGGCCGCCATGTTGAGGCGGCGCTTCATTCCTCCCGAAAGATTCTTGACGAGTTCGTGGGCGCGGTCGGTGAGAGTTGACCAGCCGAGGCAGCGGTCCACGGCTTGTTGGAGGGCGGCTCCGCCCATTCCGTGATAGCGGCCGAAGGATTGCAGATTCTCGCGGGAGGTGAGGCGCGGGTAGAGTGCCAGCTCCTGCGGTATCCAACCCAACGCGTTGCGCGCTGCCCTTGAATCCGCAGGTGCGCCGAAGACCGTGATCGTACCTGCATCGGGAATCACGCGGCCGACAATACTGCGGATTAGCGTGCTTTTGCCGGCGCCGTTGGGCCCGAGCAGTCCCAGACATTCTCCGCGCCGCAGTTCGAGAGTGATGCCGTCGACGGCGGTTACCTGACCGAAGCGCTTGACCAGTCCGGTGACGTGGAGCGGAAGCGAAGCGGAAGCGGCGGGCTGGGAAGACAACGGTGCGATCTCCTGGTGGATTTCCACCATACTATGTTTACGGAGTTGAGTCTGCGAAGGTTTCGTGAAAATTCGTTCGGGCTGATCGACTCAATTGGCTCGACTTCGCAATGAACTTCCCTGAGTTCTAATCAGGCTCGCCGCCGCCAAAAGCTTACCACCTCGGGGTACAAAGGGATGCACGGGGGAAAACCTTGGCTTAACAATACTCGCTACAACATTATTCACTACAACACTATTCGCTACAGCACTCGTTCGTGCGCGTAGCCGGACGCTCCCAGGGCGGAGATGATTTCGGCGATGTGATCGGGGCCACGGGTTTCCATGGTGATTTCGATGGCCGTCTCGCCCAGGTTCACGCCGTGGTAAGCGCGATCGTAATCGGTTTCGACGATGTTGGCGCGATGCTGCGCCAGGATCGAGGTCAGCCGGTGCAGAGCGCCGGGAAAATCTCCGAGATGAACGCGCAGCCGCACGAGTCTTCCGTCTTTAACCAGACCCCGTTCGATGATGCGCGAGAGCAGGGTCACGTCGATGTTGCCGCCACCCACGAGCACAGCAACTTTCTTTTCGATGCACGGCAGCTTGCGGTTGACCAGGGCCGCGATGGCGGCCGCTCCGGCACCTTCGGCAAGAGTTTTTTCGCGTTCGAGCAGCAGAAGTATCGCGTTGGCGATTTCCTCTTCCTCGACGGTCACGATGTCATCCACATACTTCTGAACGAGAGGGAGCGTTCGTTCCCCGGCGCGCCGGACGGCGATCCCGTCGGCGATGGTTGAGGCTGGCTGCAGTGTGACGGGCTTGCCTTCTGCCACGGCCACTTTCATCGATGGCAGGCGCGAAGGCTGAACTCCGAAGACCTGGATTTTGGGATTCGTTTCTTTCATGGCGCAGGCGATGCCGCCGATGAGTCCACCGCCGCCGATCGGCACCACCACGACTTCCAGGTCTGGATGCTGCTGCATGAGTTCCAGCCCGATCGTGCCCTGGCCGGAGATCACTGCGTCGTCATCGAAAGGATGGACGAAGGTCAGACCGCCTTCCCGGCCGCGGCGGATGGCTTCATCACAGGCTTCGTCGTAGTTCGCACCGTGGAGAACGACATCGGCGCCATATCCGCGAGTGGCGGAAACCTTGATTAGTGGCGTGGTCAGCGGCATGCAGATCTGCGCCCGGATGCCGAGCCTGCCGGCGTGGCAGGCGATGCCCTGCGCGTGGTTTCCGGCAGAGGCGGTAATCACGCCGCGGGAACGTTCGTCAGGGCTGAGCAAAAGCAATTTGTTGAGCGCGCCGCGCTCCTTGAAAGCGCCGGTGCGCTGCAGGTTGTCGAGTTTCAGATAGACCTGGTTGGCCGTCGAGTGCGAAAAGGTCTCGGAGCGGGCGCAGGGGGAAAGATAGATGGAAGCCCGAATGCGGCCGAGGGCCGCTTTGATGTCATTGAGAACGATCATTCTTACAAGGTGTATCAGGTAACAGAGATGAAGGCCCCCCTATCTTACTGGAAAGGCACGCGCAGAGGAGTTCAGGGAAACGAAGGATACAGGGGTAACCGGTCCGAGGTGCGCCTTCCGTAATGTACCTCTCGCTTGCCGAATAGGCCCTTTCGAAATCTTTGCAGACGTGAGAATGCCCGTCAGAATGGGGTTTTCGAGGCATTCAGCCTCTGGGAATCATAACTATGTCGACCGGTAATGCCGCCGCTCTGCCGAGTCACCGAAAGTCGGTCGCAAGCGTCGCACTTTTCGACTTGCCCGACAGCTCGGAAACCTTGCTGGCGGAATGTTTCCGCCAGTTTGGCATTGAGACCGTCCGGTTCGCGCGTGAAGATGCTGGACGCTTGCAAAGAGAAAAGTTCGAGGCCTGCGTCCTGCCGCTAGGACCCTCTGCGGGAGAAATTATTGAAGCGGCGCGAACGTCGAATTCCAATAGCCGCATGGTGATTTACGGGCTGGGCGGTACCGCCCAGGACGCGCTACGCTATTCCAAGTTGTGCATCAATGCCGTGTTTCATGAACCGCTGGAGCGCTCGGCCGCGCTCAAACTGGTGCGGTCAAGCCGCAACCTGGTATTGCACGAATTTCGACGCTACGTGCGTATTCCAGTCATGACAGAGGTGCGGGTGGCGCTAGGCGAGGGCGGGCGCGTGACAGCGACCAGCCAGGAAATCAGTACGGGAGGGATGTCACTGAAGGGCAATCACCCGCCCGAACCGGGAAGCGTGGTGGAAGTGTCTTTTTCATTGCTGACCCTGCCGCGCGTCAGCGTGCGCGGCAACGTTGCTTGGAAAAAGGCCAACAAGAGCTTCGGAATTCGCTTCGATTCGAGTGATGAACGGCGTCAACGCCTGAAAGAGTGGCTCGTCGCCTATCTCGAGGCGTAAGAGAGTTCTCGTCCGCATTCGCGCCTCACGGAAAGCTGTCAAACCCCGGCTACAATGTCTGCGTGAGTTCTCCTTTTTTTCCTGAGCAAAATCTTGCTGAGCCGAATCGGCCATCGAGTCTGAATGCGCGTCGATTCTCCCGCCGGCAAAGGATTCAGTTGTGGTTGATCAGCTGGGCAAGCTACCTCGCCATTGCGCTGATTGGTCCGACTCTGCGCTACTCCATTTCATGGGAGGAGCCTCCCTCGCCTCCGGGTGCGATCTTTGAAAAACCGGTGATCTATGCGTTCTGGCATCGCGCGGTGTTCGGCAGCGCCTGGTTGTGGAGAAAAGTTGGCATCGCGGTGATGGTGAGCCGGAGCTTTGACGGGGAATATATCGCACGAACGATTGAGAAACTCGGCTACTTCGCCGTTCGGGGATCGAGCAGCCGCGGCGGCGGCCGAGCTCTGCTGGGATTGAAAAAACATCTGGAACAGGGGATGTCGGTGGCTTTTACGATTGACGGTCCCCGCGGACCAAAGTATGTGGCCAAGCCCGGCCCGGTTCTGCTCGCGCGCGCCAGCACCCTGCCGATGGCGGCGTTCTACGTTGCGGCCAACGACGCCTGGGTTCTCAAAACCTGGGATGCGTTGATGATTCCCAAGCCATTTTCAAAAGTGCTGGCGCGGGTCGGCGCAAAGATGCGAGTTCCTGCCGACGCCGACGATGCGCAAATGGCGGAATTTCAAGGGCAATTGCAGGGCGCGCTGGAGCGGGTCACAAGTTTTGCTGAAGCGAATGTCGCGCGCGTGGGCTCGGCGGACTTCCCGATTCTAAGAAGCTCTCGGGTGATCGGGTATTCGGGCCATCGGGCGATCTGAACATTGCAACGCAGTTCGCGATGAAGATCGCGATGATTGACTCGTTGACTTTATCCTGCTTCGCCGCGTAAATTTGGCGGGCTGCTGTTTTTGCTCTTTCTCAATCTCTTTTTCTCAATCTTATGGTTTGCGCATGATCGTAGGCCGGCGAGCACGCCGGTGCTATGGGAAGCGGGTGCAAATCCCGCGCTGCCGCGCAACTGTAAGCGAGGACACTCGCGGTCGTTCACTGGGGATTATCTTCCGTGATTTTGGAAGAGCCTGGGAAGGACGCCGCAAAGGGCCGGACTCGAATCGAGTCCTTACTCGCAAGCCAGGAGACCGGCGCAAACCATCACCAACAACCCTTTCGCGTGTAAAGGAGAATGGTATGCGCTCATCGGTCGTCGTTCTGGTTCTCGCTGTTTTTCTGGTTGTGCTTCTCTCCGTGCCGGCTTCGGCCGAAGTCAAAGTCCTCAAGGTCAGGGTGCTCGACCCTCAATCCGCCGCCGTTGCCGGCGCGCAAGTCTCGCTGCTGCGTGCGGGCGAAACGACGATCCTTGCCACACAGTCCACTTCTCCCGAAGGCGATACCACCTTCCATACCCAAACCGCGGGACCGCATCAGATCAGAGTCCTGGCGCCGGGCTTTGCCGTGGAGACCGTTGATGTGTCATCCCAAACTGAAGTCACGGTGAATCTCCGTTTGGCTAACGCCTCGGAGACCGTGGTGGTGAGCGCAACTCGCACTCCGGTGCCTGGAGAAGCGGCGGGCGCAGAGGTCGACACTCTCAGCGGTGAGCAACTGAGCACGATGCAGCCGATTGCGGCCGACGACGCGATGCGCTTCCTGCCGGGAGCGGTTGTGAATACGGCAGGGCAAAGAGGCGGAATCTCCTCCCTGTTCGTTCGCGGCGGCGAATCGACCTACAACAAAGTGATTGTCGATGGCGTCGCCGTGGACACTCCGGGGCAAACGTTTGATTTTGGCACCTTGTCGTTGGCGCAGGCTGATCGAGTGGAGTTCGTGCGCGGCGCGCAGAGTACCTTGTACGGTTCCGACGCGATGACGAGCGTTATTCAGGTATGGACGCGGAATGGCAGTACTGGCGTTCCTGAGCTTCGCTTTGGCGCCGATGGAGGAAACTTCGGAACCGCCAACGGCTACGCATCGCTGGCCGGCGCGTGGCGGCGCTTTGACTACAACTTTTTTGGCGATCAGTTCAAGACCAACGGACAGGGCATCAACGACGCTTATTCGGATTCGCTGCAGGGAGCGAATGTCGGAATAGCCATTACCGACAAGGTTGCACTGCGCGTGCGAGCTCGCCACTCCAACAGCTATACGGGTGTGCCGGGGGAGTGGAGTTTCAATGGATATGATCCGCTGGTGAATGTGAATGAAGCGATGCAGCCATTACAGCCTGATCCGGACGAATATTCGCACCAGAACAGTATTCTGGGCAGCGTCGAACTCTCGGTCAGCGCGCCATCGGGATGGCAGCACCGCCTTACCGCCTTCGACTACCTCTACCGCTATAACGAGGTGAACCTGAACGGCGATCCTGCCCGAGTCGATGGCTACGGCTTTCAGTTCGACTATCCATCTCACGAATACGATCACATCAACCGCATAGGATTCGAATACCAGGGCGATTACTCCGAGCGAACCTGGGCGCATTCGACTTTCGGCTATCGCATCGAGAACGAAAATGGCACTGTAGGAGATCTGTTTTATCCTCCCTCCACTTCCGGTCAACGGCTAAATAACGATGCATATCTACAGCAGCAGCTGACGCTGGGCAGGCTTTCCGTGATTGCGGGCGGGCGTTTCGTCCACAGCAGCTTGTTCGGCAATACGGGAGTGCCGCGGGTTGCTCTAACTCTGCTTGCATTGCACGGTGGAGAGTTCTTTTCCGGAACCCGTTTGCGTTTTTCCTACGCGACGGGCTTCATGGAGCCCGCCCTCTATCAGACTTTCGCCAGCCTTCCATACTACGTTCCGAATCCAGGCCTGTTGCCGGAACGCACT
>JBAQJU010000355.1:0-5212 GCA_049300475.1 Terriglobales bacterium
GGCGGCGGCCATGCAGGGAAGGGCAGCGTTTTTTGCGCCGCTGATGCGCACGGTGCCAAGCAGGGGATTGCCGCCGCGAATTACGAGTTTGTCCATAAAGTGATGAAGTCCCGATGAAACGCTCGTCTCATTCTAACGAGGAACCGGAATGCGCGACGTTCGAATTAAGATGACGTTCGAATTGTCATGACACGGCCCTTTTGTAACGCATACAAAAAACCTTGAACCACTGAGGACACGGAGGAACACAGGGGACAGTTCGCCTCGAGCATCTGCTTACGAGGATTTCGCCAGCATGATCGCGCTGCGCACGTGGCCAGCGGATCTCTTCAAGGCAGCCACGGCCTGGGTACGACCCACGGCGGCTTTGGCCATTACCAACGCCACCGGCACGCTATTGTGTGCATCCTTCAGAAACTTGCGCGCGTCTGCGCGGCTTAGTTCGGCAGCCTTTTCCAGAATGCTGATGCCGCGCTCGGCCAACTTTTTATTTTTCAAATGGAGGTTGACCATCAGATTGCCATACACGTATCCGAGGCGCGTCATGGCTCCGGTGGTCAACATATTCAGAATCATCTTCTGTGCCGTGCCCGCTTTCATGCGGGTCGAGCCGGCGACCACCTCGGGCCCTACTTCGGCCACAATGGCGACGTGAGCAGCCCTCTCAAGCTGCGAGTTGCGGTTACAAGCGACAGCAACCGTTTTGGCTCCCTGCGCGCGCGCGTATTCAAGGGCGGCAATCGTGAACGGAGTCCGCCCGCTGGCGGCGACGCCCACCACGACATCGTTGCGGCGCGGTTTCTTCTTCGCCATCGCCTGGCGGCCGAGCTTGCGGGAATCTTCGCTGGCTTCGGTCGCTTCGGCGAGGGCCTTCGAGCCGCCGGCGATGATGAACTGAACCATCTTCGGCTCGGTGTTGAACGTCGGCGGACACTCGGCCGCATCGAGAGCGGCAATCCGTCCGCTGGTGCCGGTGCCCACATAAATCAGGCGTCCGCCTTTCGAAAGTCCGGCCGCGATCCAATCGATGACGCGCGCGATCTGCGGCAACGAGCGTGCGACGACGGCCGAAACCTTGGCGTCCTCGGCATTGATAATGCGGGCAATCTCAAGCGACGACTTGCAATCGAATTCCGCCGAGGCAGCATTCGCCTTCTCGGTAGAGAGGCGGCGGAGGTCCACGCGTTTTGGTCTGCGTTTCACGACTTCTTTTCCAACCTATCGATCGGCTCCAAAGCCTCAATCACGGCATCGTGAAACGCGGGCCGCACCTGTTTGATCGCCTGATTCTGACAGTCGGGCCAAGTGCGATTCGTTAGCAAGGTAATCGAGAGCTGGCGCTCGGCATCAATCCAGAGCGATGTTCCGGTATAGCCCAGGTGCCCAAAGGAGCGCACAGAAAAATACTTGCCAGACTGCGATGGCGCAGATGGCGTGTCCCATCCGAGAGCCCGAGAAGTGCCGCTGGGTGCGGATTCCAGCGTAAAGAGTTCGACGGTGTTCGAGCGAACAATGGGATGCCCACCGTTCAACATGGCGTGAGCGAAGCGAGCCAAGTCCTCCGCGGTTGAAAACAGCCCCGCGTGCCCTGCGACCCCGCCCACAACGCTGGCGTTTTCATCCTGCACCTCGGCCTGAATAATCCGATTGCGAAAGCTGCGGTCATCGGCGGTAGGCGGAATATTTTCCCGCAACCCTTTCGCCGGATTGAACGTCGTGTGCGCCATGGCGAGCGGGCCAAACACTTCCCGCTGACAGAATGCGTCGAGCGGTTCGTCGGCCAGCCGCTCCAGGGCGACACCTAGAATGATGAAGCCGATGTCGCTGTATTCCGCATGTGTGCCGGGCATGGCGACAAGTTCGGTGGAGAAGGCCGCGTGCAAAAGTTCATCGCGGGTCCTGGCGCGCAGGAAAAGTTTTTCGTAGGCGGGCAGCCCGGAGCTATGCGCCAGCAGCATGCGAACTGTTACTTGTCTGCGACGGGCGGCGCCGGAGGCAAATTCAGCGGAAGCGAATTCGGGGACGATGGCGGTGAGCGGCGCATCCAGGTCGAGCACCCCGCGTTCGTAAAGGACCATTGCCATTGCAGTTGTGGCAAGAACCTTCGTGACAGAAGCTAGATCAAAGATGCTTGAGGTGGAGACCGAGGGCGAAGCGGTGTCGTAGGTGAAACGCCCCAGACCCTTGTGGGCGATCAGTTCTCCGCACAAGGTCACGGCGACCGAGCATGCCGGAAAGGCGCGTGCCTCAATAGCCTGAGTGAGAATGCCAAACGCGGTGTGGAAGCGCTCGTCCTGCGTGGCGTCACGGCGGGCCAGGAAGGAGAATCCCGGTTGCGAGTTTGAGGTCGAGGCCAAGGATAACCCACAGTGTAGCGCGAACATTCCTGTTCGCGGAGCGATCCCCGTGGACACAATATTGCATTCCGAGATGCGCTGCCGTGCTTTGAGCCGGCTCCCGCACAGAGTTACCAAGAGGTGCCTTCGCGCTCATCTCGCTTGAGAGCGCTCGCGCCGGTCGTGTAGAGTCACAGTCAATCGTGAAATTCAAAGCCGCAGCCCTGGTTGTCATTCTTTTCTCCGCTATTGCTGTCGGCCAGGCACCACCTGATTTCCGTCTTGCCGTTCTCGATCCCATCATCAACGACGCCATTGCGCAGGGGCAGATTCCTGGCGCCGTGTTGATCGTCGGCCACAACGGACAGATCGTGTATCGCAAGGCATACGGCAGTCGCGCGCTCGTGCCCCGGCGCGAGGGCATGGCGCTCGAGACGATCTTCGACTGCGCATCGCTCACCAAACCGGTGGCGACCACAACTGCGCTGATGCAGCTTTGGGAGCAGGGAAAGTTTCGCATGGCGGATCCCGTTGCAAAATATCTTCCTGAGTTTGCGCAGAACGGCAAGCAGGACATCACCATCCGCCAGTTGCTCATCCATTACTCGGGATTGCCGGAAGACCTTGACCTGGCCAGAACGTGGCAAGGGAAGGACACGGCGTATCGCATGGCCTACGAGATCGCGCCGGAGCGGCCTCCCGGGTCGGCGTTTGAATACAGCGACATTAACTTCATCGTTCTGGGCGCGCTGGTAGAGCGGCTCTCGGGCGAGTCGCTGGATGAATACGCAGCGAAGCATGTTTTCGCGCCGCTGGGCATGAAAGAGACACGCTTCCTGCCTCCGGCCTCATGGCTGCCGCGCATCGCGCCGACCGAAGAGGACGGTAACCACAACCTGCTCCATGGCGTGGTGCATGATCCGACGGCGAGGCGCATGGGCGGAGTGGCCGGGCACGCGGGAATGTTCTCCACGGCCGATGATCTGGCAACGTTTGCGCAGGCTCTGCTCGATGGCGGGCGCGGCGTGCTGACTTCGGCCACCATTGCGAAGATGACTGCTCCGCAGCAGCCGGTCAATGGCGCGGTGCTGCGCGGATTCGGCTGGGATATTGATTCTCCTTTTTCGACCAACCGCGGAGAACTGTTGCCAGTCGGCGGGTTCGGGCATACCGGTTTTACGGGAACGTCGCTGTGGATCGATCCTACGACCCAGACTTACATTGTGCTGCTGACCAATGCGGTGCACATGAATGTGATTCAGGGCAATGAGAATCGACGGACGGTCTCGCTCCGAACCAAAGTTGCGACCGCGGTGGCAGCGGCGCTTGCTCTGAATCCCTCCGACGCCGAGAAGATGAGGATGGCGTCGCTCACCGGCTACAACGAAATGCAGAGCGCGGCACGCAAGCTGGCGGTGCGGAATGGAACCGTGAAGACAGGAATTGATGTGCTCGAGGAAAATCACTTCGCGGGTCTGCATCCCGCGAAAGGCGGCAATCCGCGGAGCATTGGACTGCTTACCAATCAGACGGGAGTGGATTCGGAAGGTCGCCGCACTATCGATGTGCTTGCCAACGTGCCGGGAATCTCGCTCGATGCCATCTTCAGCCCCGAACATGGAGTGGCCGGAACACTCGATACTACGGACGTGAAAAATGCAGCTGATGCTGCCACCGGTGTCACCGTCTACAGCGTGTACGGAGGGAAAGAGTCGGCGCGCCATCCGCCGATCGACGTGCTGAAGCGGCTGGACGCAGTCGTGATCGACCTCGCCGACGCTGGTGTGCGTTTTTATACCTATGAAACGACCGTCGGATATTTTCTGGAAGGGGCGGCAAAAGCCGAAGTGGACGTCATCATCCTGGATCGCCCTGATCCGATTACAGGATCGATCGTCGAGGGTCCTGTGTCCGATGAAGGCCGCGAAAATTTTACAAATTATTTTCCCGAGCCGGTCCGGCAGGGAATGACCCTGGGTGAGCTGGCGAGAATGTTCAATGCCGAGCGTCACATCGGCGCCCGGCTCGAGGTCATTCCTATGCAAGGATGGCAGCGCGGCGACTGGTTCGATTCCACCGGCGTGGCCTGGGTCAATCCGTCGCCCAACTTGAGGGACCTGGTCGAAGCGACTCTTTACCCGGGAGTGGGGATGATTGAAGGCGCCAATATTTCAGTTGGCCGGGGAACCGATACGCCGTTTGAGATTGTCGGTGCGCCGTGGATCAAGGGCCATGAGCTTGCCTCTTACCTGAACGGACGCGAAATTCAGAGCGTGCGCTTTATTCCGGTGACCTTCACACCTTCCGCCAGCAACTTCGCCGGAGAACATTGCCAGGGAGTGAACATCGTCGTTCTTGACCGCAATCTGTTCGACGCCACCGAGTTGGGGATTGAACTGGCGTCGGCACTGCACCAGCTCTATCCGACGGACTTCAAGCTGGAGCGCATGTCAGACCTCCTTGTAAATCAGGAGGTGCTTCATGCGATTGGCGCGGGAGAGGATCCGCGGCGAATTGTTGAGGACTGGCAAGAGCGGCTGAAGAAATTCATTGGGATGCGCGAAAAATATTTGTTGTACAGGTAGAACCTGTTGCGGCTGATTTTCCTTAGTCTGCTCCATTTTGTATCCTCGCGCTGATCGCTGAGCTACAATTTATTCGCTAGGCAACTTGCCATGTCCGAGAAAGTCCTGCGGATTCCGACCGCCTTTTACCGCTGTGCTGGCCCGAATTGCGGCGTGCTGAAAGGCGACAGCGACCGCTGGTGGATCATGTGGAGCTCGTTCGGCGATTACGAGTTTCCCGTGATGCATCTGGCGCCATGGGACGAAAAGCTGGCTGTACAGGAAGGTGCGCTTCCTGTGTGCGGAGAAGGA
>JBAQJU010000356.1:0-4654 GCA_049300475.1 Terriglobales bacterium
GACCTTAACCTCCGCTAAGTACAGAGGGAGAGGCGCCTTCAAACTGAGCGAAGAAAGTCCCTTATTTAATTTGATTTGCAAGGGAATAAAACGAAAGCGCAATTGACGCTGTTAAGCTTGCCCCCGACTTCAGTAATCTTTCCGGAAGCGTAGCTGTCTCGTAGGCTTGTATTGCGCTCCTACCGCAGCCTTATGCGGTAGGCCGCAACTCAATGGCAACCGGAATCGCTCTCCAACCATATCCAGCTAAGCGGCGCTGGACCCGCTATAAGGTGGATGTGCCCCTCCGGCTGATCGTCCAACGCCCAACCAAAGTTGCGATCGTGGAGGGTCGTGGTTCAGAGCTGAACTGCGGCGGGATGACTGCTTTTGCTGGAGTTGAACTCTCCGTGAACGATCAAGTGGAAGTTGAGTTCACACCGCCATACTCGGGCAAGCCGATCCGGGTCCGATGCTTTGTACGTAGCCGTCGGGGCTATACGTATGGTGTCGAATTCATAACCGAAAACGATGCCGACTATGAAAGCGTGGGGCAGATCGAGTCGATTCTGAAGAGCATGGGCTCGCCGACCGGGTAGACTTACTACTACTCTGGATGAAAGCGGGCTTCCCCGCAGTTGGAAGGGCAAAGCCAGTCCCCACAATCTTCTCCTCTGAGTTGGACCCTCCAAACGGCGTCGTTATCATTTAGTCCTTACTAGGCCTAACCTCGCCATCCTACCTTTGTGACAAGTAGCACCGTGGTGCCATTTACGCTTTGTATCCCTGGGAATAGAGTGGCGAACGAGCAGTTCTGGGGGAGGGCTGTTCAATGATAACGCCCCATCGCTCAAATGAGGCTGGGGCGTTTTCGTTTGGTTCCCCCAAACACAGTCCGCAAGTTGTGGCAGAGGGCGGCTGGCAGGTCTTGCTCGGCCGAATCGTTCAAGCCTCATCATTCTGCACTAATAGTTCATTCAGGCCGTAGTACGGAGAAAACATGAATCATGACGAGTGGGGCATAGGAAGGGAATAATTTTGAGTGTCCCCCTTCCATATCGGTTGCCCACGCGTCGTGAAGTGTCGCTTACGTGCTGTCTATGGGCTGCGCTCGTTTCTCTGCTCATGTTTGCTGTTCCTTCCGCCCATGCGCAAAATGCTCCACCCGTTCTGATTACACAAAATGTAGATGAGAGCACGCTGGTGACCCTGGGGGGCAACACACGGCCCGAGGCGAAGGCAAAATACGATGTCGGGCGGGTGGACGATAACCTTTTGATGGAGCACCTGCAACTCCTGTTGAAGCGCTCTCCGCAGCAGGAGCAGGACCTGGAAAAATTCATTCATGACCTTCACGACCAGTCTTCGCCCACCTATCACCGGTGGCTCACAGCCAAGCAATTCGGCGACCGGTTCGGAGTCTCGAAACAGGATCGCGACACGATCAACAATTGGCTGCGTTCGCACGGTCTCAACGTCAATGTGGATTACCCGAACGGTCTGGTGATCGATTTTTCCGGGACGGCCGGTCAACTGCGAGAGGCGTTGCACACCGAGATTCATAACCTGAACGTGAATGGCGTGAAACACATCGCCAACATGAGCGATCCGCGGATTCCGGCGGCGCTGTCGCCCGCGGTAGTGGGAGTTGTGTCCTTGCACGACTTCCGGCCGCACACCAACTTCCAGCCACGGGCAGAGTACACGGTGGCGATAAGTGGAACGAAATATTACCTGGTGGTGCCGGGCGATCTGGAGACGATCTACAACATCAATCCCCTTTTCACCGAGGGTATTACGGGCTCGGGCCAAACGATTGTGGCGGTGGAAGACACCGACGTTTACACCACCGACGACTGGACGTCGTTCCGTTCCGTATTTGGCCTTTCGTCGTACACCGATGCCACGATCACGGAGACTCATCCCGCGCCCCCGAGTGGCACGAATAACTGCGCCGATCCGGGAGAGAACGGTGACGACCGGGAAGCGATTCTGGACGCCGAATATGCCAGTGCGTCCGCCCCGAGCGCGGCCATCGTGCTCGCGTCATGCGCGAACGCGGGAACATTTGGGGGCCTGATCGCGCTGCAAAACATTCTGAACACAGGCAATACGCCGCCGATCGTGAGCATGAGCTATGGCGAGTGCGAAGCCGCGAACGGCGCAACGTCCAATGCCGCTTTCAACGCTGCCTTCCAGCAGGCAGTCGTGCAGGGGATCTCGGTCTTCGTTTCCGCAGGCGATGATGCGGCCGCGGGCTGCGGCAGAGGACAAGAAGACGACCCGTATGGAATCGGAGTCACGGGCTGGGGATCGAGTCCCTATGTCGTGTCCGTAGGCGGCACCGACTTTGGCGATACTTTCGCCGGGACCAACGCCACTTACTGGAAAACCACCAATTCGAAGACCTATGAATCGGCCAAGTCCTATGTCCCAGAGATTCCCTGGGATGGTTCCTGCGCCAGTTCACTGCTCGCGCAATTCGAAGGATTCAGTCAGACTTACGGACCCAGTGGGTTCTGCAATAGTACCAAAGGAGAGACGAGTTTCCTGAATACGATCGGAGGCAGCGGTGGACCAAGCGGGTGTGCGACCGGAACGCCCGCCGAACCGGGCGAAGTTGGCGGAACGTGCGCCGGTTGGCCCAAGCCGTCGTACCAGTCGCTGCTCGGAAATCCGAGCGACGGGGTGCGTGATATTCCCGATGTCGCGCTCTTCGCCGCCAACGGACCCTGGCTGCACTACTATCCATACTGTTACTCGGGACCTACCGGTGCTCCCTGTACCGGGGCGCCCTCAAACTGGCCGGGAGCGGGAGGCACGTCGTTCACTGCGCCCATCATGGCGGGCATTCAGGCTCTGGTGAACCAGAAAGCCGGCGCACGCCAAGGGAACCCAAACTTCATTTATTACAGTCTGGCCGCCGCCGAATACGGCACCACCGGCAACGTGGCCTGCAATTCGACGCTGGGAAACGCGGTCGACAGCTCGTGCATTTTTTATGACGTGACGCAGGGTGACAATGATGTGAGTTGCATCGGGAAAGTCAACTGCTACCAGCCTCAGGGCGCAAATGGCGTGCTCTCCACTTCCAACAGTGCGTATCAACCCGCTTACGCTACGAGTGTTGGATGGGACTTTCCGACCGGCATCGGGACGGTGAACGCCTACAATCTGGTAACGAACTGGCCGGCGACCGAGCCTCCGGCCATCATGACTCCGAATAGCACGACCTTCGTCGTGGGTACGGCAGGTTCATTTACGGTGGGCACCGCGGGCATCCCGGTCCCCAGTATCAGTGAGACGGGCGCTCTGCCGGCGGGCGTGACATTCGTCGACAACGGAAACGGTAGCGGCACCCTTAGTGGGACACCCACCGCGGGCGGCGTGTTCAACATCAGCTTCACGGCCCAAAACGGAATTGGGTCGCCAGTCACGCAGGCGTTTACGTTGACGGTGAATCAGCCCCCGGCGATCACGAGCGCGAATAACACCACGTTCACGGTGGGCGCGGCTGGCTCATTTACGGTGAGCACAACGGGTATCCCGGTCGCCAGTATCAGCGAGACAGGCGCTCTGCCGGCGGGCGTGACATTCATCGATAACGGAGACGGCACGGGCACGCTCAGCGGAACACCGGCCGCTACTGGCGGGTTTAGCATTAGTTTCACGGCGCAAAACGGAGTCGGGTCGCCAGCAACGCAGTCGTTCACATTGACGATAGGGAAGGGAAGTCAGACCATCACCTTCACGACGGATGCGCCGGTAAATGCGACCTATAACAGCAGTTTTACGATAGCGGCGACGGGCGGCGGCAGCGGGAATCCGGTGACCTTTACCAGTGCTGGGTCGTGCAGCAATGCGGGAGCGACCTACACGATGACCGGCGGCACCGGCACCTGCTCGGCGATCGCTAATCAGGCAGGCAACAGCAACTACCTGGCAGCGTCACAGGTCACAGAGACGGTCAACGCGATGCCTGCCAGTCAGACGATCACGTTCACGACCAACGCTCCGGCAAGCGCGCCTTACAACAGCAACTTCACAGTCGCTGCCACCGCCAGTTCAGGGTTAACGGTCGCATACAGCAGTGCGGGAGTTTGCAGCAACACGAGTGCGACGTACACGATGACGACCGGGACGGGCACGTGCTCGGTAATTGCCAACCAGGCGGGCAACAGCAATTACCTGGCGGCCCCTCCGGTGACGCAGACAGTCAACGCGACCTTGGCGACCCAGACGATCACGTTTACGACGAACGCTCCGGCGAGCGCCGCATACAACGGCAGCTTTACTGTGGCAGCAACTGCGAGTTCGGGGTTGGCGGTCGTGTACAGCAGTGCGGGAGTGTGCAGCAATGCGGGTGCGATCTACACGATGACGAGCGGGACGGGCACATGCTCGGTGATCGCCAACCAGGCGGGCAACAGCAACTACTCGGCCGCACCGCAAGTGACGCAGACGGTAAACGCGACGCTCGCCGCGCAAACGATCACGTTCACGACGGGTGCTCCGGCGACCGCGGCTTTTAACAGTAACTTTACGGTGGCGGCAACCACCAGTTCGGGATTGGCGGTCGTGTACAGCAGTTCGGGAGTGTGCAGCAACACAGGTACGACCTACACGATGACGAGCGGGACGGGCACGTGCTCGGTGATCGCAAATCAATCCGGCA
>JBAQJU010000357.1:0-38921 GCA_049300475.1 Terriglobales bacterium
AGTATTCACAAATATAGACTTGCGGTCCTATTTCACGTCTTAATTCGGCGGCGCGGCGTCCGTCGGACGACTTGCCCATGTTTTCAAAGAGCGCTGAATGGGATCAAGAACCGAGTTGCCGGCCGCCTCTGGAGGCGAGCGCCCTTCGGAATTCCGCGATCAGGAAATTAGTATGGCACAGAGCGCATACTAAGTATTGGTCATACTTAATTAGCGACGAAAAAGTTAGCGATAGACTAATGCCGCACACTTGCGTACAAGTACACAACCGATAGAGTAACCGATGGCCGGAATCGTTGCGGCGGAGGAAATCGGGGGAAATCCAATTTTTCGACGAATGGAAATTGGTGAACGTCCCGTCTGTCCCCAGTTTTTCACAGTTCAGTTTTTCCAGTTTTTCCAGTTTTTCCAGTTTTTCCGAGTTTTTCCCACAGTTCAGTTTTTCCAGTTTTTCCGGGGACCGAGGGCGGGGCGCCCTCGGAACCGCCGGCAAGGTGCCGGCGCTACGCTCTTTCCGAATGCGGTAATCTTCTCGCGGTCGCGGTACTGGTGGACAACAAGGTGGAGGTAGGCTGCATTATTGCTGTGGAGCCGCAGCTTTCTCAAGTTCGGCGTTAAGGTGGATGCTGCTGCCCGAACTTATTTTCATCGTTCGCTTCCAGTCGGTGAATCCTTTCATCATTACAACAATAGTATGGTCGCCTTCTGTAACTTGGACGTCGGACGGTGTGTTACCAACAAAGCTGCCGTCGATCTCAATGTCGGCTCCGGACGGGGTGGATTCCAGCTCCAACTTCGCCGACGTCAATCCAGCGCTTATAGCCGAACTGCTAGCCGCGACATCTTGGGCTGGAGCATTATCTGGCAAATTTGGTTGAAACTTGGCGATATCCATTTTCACATCGCCATTTATGTAGGCGGTGATCTCGGTTCCCTTGGGAATACTGATGTCCTTGCCGTGCATAAACAGGAAAAACGGAGCGGCCGGGAAAAAAACAATGCTCGTCGCTACTATTCCGCCCACCATTGCACCGGTATGGCCGCCGCCCTTGACGTCCCTAACCGCGCGTAGCGCAGCTTTGTCCCCACTTACCAATTTCACGTAATCGATGTTGATGTCCAGCTTTCCGCCGCGTGCCATTCTTCGCTTTGCCTGCGCCTCTGTAACGGTCGCGAAGGCCAAGCCACCTTTGGGAATGACCAGCGTGCCATTCACTGTGATGTCATCGAGGGTCTCAAAATCCACGGTGTCGCCAACGTGGGTATCCGCAGAGGATATGGTCCGATTCAACCGAAGCCTTACAGGCGTTTCATCTTCGAGCACAAACCCTTTATTCGATGTGAAATCCGTCTTTGTAGATTGCGCCTGTGCTGCCTGTTGCGCCGGTGGTTGAGTCGTCGAAGAGGCAACATTTTGGGGCCATGCGGTCTGAGCTATCAACGCGAAAGACAGGAATAATGTGGCAGGCCACAAAGACGGGTTCGTTTTCATAGGATTCTCCGGTCAGGCAAACATCTGCAACGCAGGAATATACACCATCGGAGATGAAAGGGCGGTGACGAACGTACTAAGGAGACTCTGATTAATGTCCGGCGAGAAGCATAAACCACAGAGTTCACAGAGGAACGCGGGGACTTGCTCAGAGCACTCCCTGAAAAAGGAGTGCAGCGGCAGCGCCCGATGTTACTAAAACTCGATGTTACTGAGAACTGTTAACTGGCAACTGGGAACTGCTCTTAATACTTCGGCATCTTGGAATCGATCTTCTCCGCCCATGCCGTGATCCCGCCGGTCAAGTTATAGACCTTCTTGAATCCCGAGCGGCGGAGAAAGTTTACGGCTTTGGCGCTGCGTCCGCCCATCTTACAGTGGGCTATAATCTCGCGGCTGGAGTCGAGTTCATTCACCCGCTTCGGCAGATCGCCCACCGGGATGAGATATCCCTGCAGGTTGCAGATCTGGTATTCGTGCGGCTCGCGCACGTCGAGAATGAAGATATCGGCCTTCGCGTCCATCTTCTTCTTCAACTCTTCGACCGAGATCGCCGGCACATCATTTCCGGCAGGCTCTTCCTGGCCGCGGATGCCGCAGAATTCCTCGTAGTCGATCAGCTTGGTGATGGTCGGGTTCTTGCCGCAGACGGGGCAATCCGGATTCTTGCGCAGTTTGAGTTCGCGGAACTTCATGCCGAGCGCATCCACCAGCAGCAGCCTGCCGGCGAGCGAGTCGCCCTGGCCGAGAATCAGCTTGATGGTTTCAGTCGCCTGGATCACGCCGACGAGGCCGGGAAGAATGCCGAGCACTCCACCTTCCGCGCAGGATGGAACCAGTCCCGGCGGTGGCGGCTCGGGATAGAGGCAGCGGTAGCATGGACCGTCTTCGGTCGCGAACACGCTGGCCTGCCCTTCGAAGCGGAAGATAGACCCATAGACGTTGGGCTTGCCGGTCAGCACGCAGGCGTCATTGACGAGATAGCGCGTCGGAAAATTGTCGGTGCCATCGGCCACGATATCGAACTGGCGGAACAACTCGAGCGCGTTGGCGCTGGTAAGTTTGGTTTCGAAGGTGCGCAGGTTCAGGTACGGATTGATCGCCGTAAGTTTCTCGGCAGCCGAATCGAGCTTCTTGCGGCCGACGTCGTTGGTGGTGTGAAGAATCTGGCGCTGCAGGTTGGTGTAGTCGACGACGTCGAAGTCCACCATGCCAAGCGTGCCGACACCCGCAGCCGTAAGGTAGAGGGCCAGCGGCGACCCCAAGCCGCCCGCCCCGATGCAGAGCACCTTCGCGGCCTTCAGCTTCTGCTGGCCTTCCATGCCGACCTCGGGCATGATCAGGTGGCGCGAGTAACGCAGGATTTCGTCATTGCTCAGGATGGCTTCAGGTTTCACGTCGGATACGGTGGCCATAAATTCCTCTACAACGGTGGAGTGAACTTGCTTAAGTCGCTTGCTCCCTGGCCGCGCGAATTACAGCACGGCAGAAACAACGCGCGAAACTCGGCTTCTGGCGCGTCGATTCGCAGGGCAATGTTTTCAACAGATCGAATTGCGGCAGCCGCCCGCGATCGACGGCACAATCGAAATGGTATCACCCTCGTTCAGGACCGTGGCCTCTTTCTGGAGGTAGCGCATATCTTCGTCATTGACGTAGACATTGACGAAGGCGCGCAACTTGTCGTCCTCGTTATAAAGATGGCGCTTCAGGTCTGGGTGCTGCGCGACCAGCGTGGCGAGCGCATCGCCAACGGTTTTTGCCGGAACGCTGACGGTGGCCTGCTTGCCTGTGTATTGCCGGAGGGGAGATGGAATTTGAATCTGGGGCATATAAGTAGTTAAAGATGCTATGGTGAGGGCTGGAGATTCAGCAACCCGGCGCCAATAGCAAGAATAATAGTAAACAATAGAAGATGGGTCTGGAAACGACGAATCGCCCGCGAGGCTTTGTAGCCATCGGCGGATTCTTTCTGTTCGGCGCAGCTATGGCCGCCTATGCCGCCGCGACCCTGCTCAAACCCGGAACGGTGCTCGATCGCTTGTGGGCGCTAAATAAAACAGGTCATGCTCAGCTGGCGTCGCTCGGCAAAGGTGCGGGACTTGGCTTCATTGTGCTCTCGGCGGTTTTGTGTGCCGCGTCCCTCGGCTGGTTCCGACGCCGCCCCTGGGGATGGCTGCTGGGAACGACGATCATCGCGATCAACGCGGCAGGCGACCTTGTGAATCTTGCCCGTGGGGAAGGACTGAAAGGCTCCTCAGGAGTGGCCATCGCAGGCCTGTTGCTTTTTTATATGACGCGGAGCGGAGTGCGGCACTACTTCGTGGCAGGATCGAAATAAGAGGCGCTCTCACCTTCTCTAGCGAGCTTCACCCTTCAGCGTTAATACAAATTGGCGTTCTGCCGATGCAACCACTGGGACATAAATCTGATGGCATCGAGGTCCTTGATAGCAGGGATGGCGAGCGGGTGCGTTTGCGGCGAACATGCACGGGAAGCAAGACTCGTGCAATCCTCACTGGTGCCCACCAGGGGTCTCCGGTGCGAGGCCGTCGAAATCGCGTTTCGCTTCGTACCCTTCTCGGACGTGGGAGGCGACTTCGCAGACTTCTTCGAGTTGCCCAATGGCATCGTCGGCGTCTACCTCGGGGATGTCGTCGGAAAAGGGTTGCCGGCGGCCATGTACGGAGCACTGGCGATGGGAACCCTGCGCGGGATCCATAAGACCGGAACCAATACCGCGGAGGTTCTGGCCCGATTAAATGAACGACTGGTGCAACGGCCCATCCCGGGCCGCTTTTGCTCGACCCTGTATGCTCTGTTCGACCCCACCACGCGAGAACTCATCTTTTCCAATGCAGGGATGCCACTCCCCCTGCTCGTGTCACAATCCGGATGCCGGCGGCTAGGCGAAGGTGGCTGGCTCTCAGGGCTGCTCTCAGGTGCCAGTTATGAGCGGCACCTCGTGCATCTCGACCGAGGCGACTGCATTCTATTCGCGAGCGACGGTCTTTATGAATTGCGCAACCAGCAGGAAATCGAGTTCGGCACCACTCAACTGGACAAGGTATGGATCCAATGCCAACACAAGTCAGCGTCCGAGTCGGTGGATTTCGTCTTTGATCGCCAATTGGCCTTCTCCGATGGCAATGCACCGCACGACGATGTTACTGCGGTCGTCCTGAAAGTGCTGCCCTAGGCCATCGTCACGACACTTCAGTTTTCTCGTCCATGAATTTCTTATCGGCCTCGTCGGTTCCCGTCAGCTCAAATGAGTTCGTCACCGCCGCCTTGCCCTTCTCCACGCTGGTGATCACATACGAGCATCCGACCCAGTGGGCCTCGGCGAGATCGGTCGTGGACCACTGGGCGGGATGATCGGGATGGGAGTGGTAAAAACCGACAATATCTTCGCCGCGCCCGCGGCCCTCGCGCTGAATGCGGATCAATTCTTTCGGATCGATGTTGTAGCGATTGTGCGGTGAGTCGTCGCGGGTATTGCCGCAAGGGACGGCGCGGACGGCAGTTTTCTCTCCGTCATCGCCAAAGCGCCCCAGCAGCACGCCACAGCACTCGTGGGGATAGGTCTGCTCTCCGTGACGACGGATGGCGTGGTAGGCAGTCTGGAAGATTTTCAGCATGGGGAAAGTCAGAAGTCGTTCAAAGTCAGAAGTCAAAAGTCAAAATGCAGAAGTAAAACGTCTCATTCAACTGCGCTGGCAGCGCCGTGGGATTCTACTCCTTCAATTTGACTTCTGACTTTTCACTTGCTTCTCCAATCACTCTTCGCTCCAGAATCTTTCGGTCAGATACTTGTCGCCCGAGTCGCAAAGGATGGTGACGATGGTGGCGCGCTGACTTTTCTTCAGGCGTTGCGCGACCTCCAGGCTGCCGACGACGGCCGCCGCGGCTGAAACTCCAACGAGCAATCCGTGTTCACGGGCCAGGCGCCGGGCCATGGCATGCGAGACCTCGGTTCCAATTTCGATATTTTCGTCGGCGAGCGAGGCATCGTAAATCTTCGGCACAATCGCCGACGGCAGATGTTTGGCTCCCTCAATGCCGTGGAAGGCGGAGTCGGGCTGGAGCGAAATGCAGCGCACATGGGGGTTCAATTCTCTCAACCGGCGGGTCGTGCCGACGAACGTTCCGGTAGTGCCGAGCATGGAAACGAAGTGGGTGATGCGTCCCTCCGTTTGATGCCAGATCTCATTCGCGGTCGTCAGATAATGAGCGCGCCAGTTGGCGTCATTCGAATACTGGTCGGCATAATAGTAGAGATGGGGATGGCGCTCGGCCAGCTGCCGCGCAATCTTGATCGCGCCATCGGAGCCTTCCGCGGGATCGGTGAACATGATATTTGCGCCGTAAGCCTGTAGAATTCGTTTTCGCTCCGGCGAAACATTTTCCGGCACGCAGAGAGTAACGGGAAATCCGAGAGCAGCGCCCAGCATGGCATAGGCGATGCCGGTGTTGCCGCTGGTCGAATCGAGCAGAATTTTTCCGGGAGCGAGCTTTCCACTGCGCCGCGCTTCGCTCACAATATTGGCTGCGGCGCGGTCCTTCACGGAGCCGCCGGGGTTGTACCACTCGGCTTTCCCCAGCAGACGGACGTTGGGAAAATCGCGCGTCAAGTCATCGAGCGTGAGCAGCGGCGTGTTGCCGATGCGGGCGAGCACCGCTTCTCCCTCGCGCGATGGGAGCGCTGTCTCGGGTGGCGCGGAATTGGAATTTGCCGCACTCATTCGCTATGGAATTCTCGCTATAGAATTCTATCGAGCTTGGCCGTTGAGCCCTCGGCTATTCGGCACACGGGCCCATGACCTCAGTAATGTGCCAGTGACGGGAAAAAGGTATATCTATACTAGCGTCATTACATTTGCTTCGTAGGTTAGATTCGCTGCGAGGGGTTTGGTTCCAGCAATTCCGCCCTGCACCTCGGAGAAGCGCCCCGCATCTAAGCTGACGTAAACAGAATCGAGTTTAAAGTATGGCTACGAAAGTCGAACAACGGACCTATGAAGACGCAGTCGCATGGCTGCGCGATCATGGTTTTGACCTCATTGAAGCTCCCGGCACTCAATCCCGCGTTTTTCTTAAGAAGTACAACTGCTCGGCCGCGATCCAGAAGACCGAGGATGGCGGTGTGAAGATTTTCGCCTATCCCGGATATCTGGTTGGCACCGAGATCTCAAAGCTCGTGAACCGCGGTTACCAGCAGTTCCTCAAGACCGCGAAGACCGAAATACCGGCGACCGCGGATCATCTAAAAGCGCTGCATCAGTTTGCCGAGGAAATGAAAGAAGCTCTCGCGTTGCCCAGTCTGTACAACGAATCTCTCGGAACAGTGAGTGAATCGTATCAGTACGATCGCATCCGGGACCGCGACGAGCCGGCCGTCGAGCGGCCGAAGCGTCCATGGGAGACGGTGAAGGTAAAGGTAAAGGCAACAGCGAAGAAGAGCCGCGCCTAGCGGACGCGCCGACCCCTCCCGGTCTTTCCCAACGACAGTGAAGAGATGCATGTGTTGACTGCACATGTTTCGTTTTCCGATCTTTTCTTTTCTTTTCGTATCCGGTTTCAAGCTCCCTTCTTAGTTGATCCGAATTCTTCTCCGTCCGCTTTATCCGGGAAACCCCTTCTGACGCGCGGATACAAAGGGCGATCTCGTGTCAAACTGTACGCCAGGAGGCGAATAACGATGATGAGGGCATTGATCCTGGTCACCGCGATAGTCATGACTTTAGCGGTTGCTGGATGGGGCGAGCAGGCGAACGATGGGGCGCGAATGGCTATCCTTAAGGTAATTGAGAACCAGCAGTCTGCCTGGAACCGCGGTGACCTGGAAGGTTTCATGGCGGGGTACTGGAATTCTCCTGAGCTGACGTTTTTTTCGGGAGCACATGAATCGAAGGGATGGCAGGCCGCGCTCGACCGCTACAAGAAGACCTACCAGGGTGCGGGACACGAGATGGGCAAGCTCGAGTTCTCGAATTTGCGCATCGAGATGCTGGGACCGGACGCGGCCTTCGTGCGCGGAGAGTTTCACCTGACGATGCGGGATGGAAAGACTCCACACGGGTTGTTCACTCTCGTCTTCCGCAGATTTACCGAAGGATGGGAAATTGTCCACGATCACTCGGCGGGAGAATAGGGAAGTTAGAAGGCAGAAGTCGGATTGCAGAAGTAAGAACTCATGGTACTGGCGGTAAACGCACGCGACCAACTGCCGAGTCGATTTTGCTGCGATCCCTAAGACCAAGTTTCGAAGGGAGACAAAGTTGAGGACACCGAGCCCCTAGCGGCGAGGACGGACCTGAACTTTCGTCCCTTCGGGAAGAGTACCGTCCAGTAGTTCGATCACTCCTTTGCGGACGATTCCTTCCAACTCCTGAGGTGTCGTCGCGACCCTGGGCGCGAGGGTTCCGCCACCCGCCGCGAACTCAGACTTGATGTGCGGATCGGCCTCGCCGCGCGGAGAATTTTTGCCGCGGTCCATGGCTTCATTGGCCAGACGGTCGGCATCCTGGTTGTGTTCACGGAGAGCGTGGCGGATTTCCACATGCTCGATCTGCGCCGTCAGGTGCTGCGCTTCGTCGTAAAGCTTGCGCAGCTCGGGATGACGCACCTTGTAGATGCCTTTCATTTGGCGAACCAACAGTTCGGAATCGCTGACGATTTTGAGCGACTGGATCCGGTGCGCGATGGCGTAGCGAAGAGCGGCGAGAAGTCCGTTGTACTCGGCGTAGTTGTTGGTGTGGTGGCCGAGGTACTGGCTGAGTTCAGCGATCTTTTTACCCTGCGGGTCGTGAATCACGAGGCCATAGCCGGCGGGTCCGGGATTGCCGCGAGCTCCGCCATCGACGTGGGCAGTGTGGGCGGCGGAGTGGTCCATGGAAGAAGTTTACAGTTGTCAGTTCTCTGTTGTCAGTTCTCAGTAAGGGCGCAACAATCGCAATTTGTGTGGTGGCGGGGCTTCGCCCCGCGACGGGGCAGAGCCCCGTCACCACACATGCGGGATCTCGCGACTACCTTCCGGTGGCTAACCGCGTGGCCAGCCGCGGCGGCAGATTGGCGGCGAGGATTTTTTCCTGGGCTACGCGCAGATTGTAGGGGACCCTATGAAAGCTGACGATCCAGGCGTCGCTGTCGAATACCGCGAAGGCGGCGCGCCAGTCGCCATCCCGAGGCTGGCCGACCGAGCCGGGATTGATGAGATAGCGGAATTCTTTACGCAAGGGCCAATCGGAGGATTCGGGCTGTCCGACAGTCCGGTATCCGGGACGGTATGCTTCGCTGATTTCGCCTTGCAGGGTGAATCCGCCCTGCAGGTGAGTATGACCGAAGAAAGTGATGGGAACAGGATTGGTAATGAGAGGCTGGATGGCGTCGCGGACGCTCACCATATATTCATCTTCGTCGAGCGCGGAGCCGTGGACGAACTGAATTCCGGGAAGTTCATCGAGTTGGATGGGTCCTTGCGGCAGACCGCGGAGCCAGTCAAGATTGGCGCGGGTGAGTTGGTCGCGGGTCCAAAGCGTAGCCAGGCCGGCGACAGGATTGAAGTCCTCGAGGTCCATCAGGCCGCTGACGGCCTTGTCGTGATTGCCGCGAACGAACACGCTTCCCAACGTCTTCGCTATGGCGATGACCTCGTTGGGATTACCGCCATAGCCGACCGTGTCTCCCAGATTGACGACGAGCTCGTGGGGAGGCGCAGCCGCCAGACAGGCGTCGAGCGCTTCCAGATTGCTGTGAATGTCGCTGAGAAGAAGGATACGCACGGCAAAGGGAAGATTATAGCGGAGAGTACAGTCGCGAGTCTTGAGCCGCGAGTTGCGAGTCTGGGTTTTGAGTTTCGGGGCTCGAGGCTCGCAACTCGCGGCTTGGGTTCGCGGCTTAGGTATCGCAACCTAGATATCAGTTCCCTGATTCACCACCGGACAGCGCGCGAAGTGCCCGGGCGCGACTTCGACCAGTGGCGGGAGCTCCGCAGTGCAGGCCTGAATGCGGTGCGGGCAGCGAGGTTCGAAAGGACATCCCGGCGGCACAGATGCGATGGGTGGGACGGTACCCTCGATCGTAGCTAGCGGTTGCGTGCGGTCGGTCGCGAGAGTTGGGATCGCTTGCAGCAATCCGCGCGTGTAGGGATGTGCGGGAGCACTGAAAATGGCCGATTTCGGCGCGAGTTCCACCAGGTTGCCCGCGTACATGACCGCCACGCGGCCGGCAACGTGCGACACCACTGCAAGGTCATGCGAGATGAACAGCATCGAGAGCGCGAACTTCTGTCGAAGGTCATTGAGCAGGTCGAGAATCTGCTGCTGGATGGTCACGTCGAGTGCCGTAGTAGGCTCATCGGCAACGAGCAGTTGCGGGCGGTTGACGATCGCCATGGCGATCATGACGCGCTGGCGCATGCCTCCAGAAAGCTGGTGCGGATAGCTACGGGCGCGCTCGGCGGGCTCTGGGATGGCAACATCGAGCATGCCTTCGACAGCGCGACTCCAGGCTTCGGACTTTGAGACCTGATGGTGAGCGAGCACGGCTTCGGCGATCTGGTCGCCCACGCGCATTACGGGATTCAATGCGGTCATGGGTTCCTGGAAGATCATGGCGATACGCGAGCCGCGCAGGTGGCGCAGTTGATCGGGCGAAAGCGTGGTGAGATCGGCGGGCCGATCCGCGCCGTTCTGGAATGTAATATTTCCAGAGATACTCGCTGTGGGCGGAAGCAGACCCATGATCGCCAGCGACGTAAGCGATTTTCCGGACCCGGATTCACCAACCAAGCCCAAAACTTCGCCCGCGTTGATCGAGAAGCTTAAGTTGCGAACGGCCGCGAAGCCTGCGGCCGAGTTCGCGGTTGCGGGGCTCTTCGACTGCTCCTCGGGACGAGTCCGCGCGACGCGAGGGCTCGGAAATTGAATAGTCAAATTACGGATGTCGAGCAGCGGAGGCACGAGAGTATGGTAACAGTGGCTTTTCATTACAGCTCTTGGCTCTTGGCTCTTGGCTCTTAGCTCTCTCGGCTCCCAGGAAACCTGCTCTAAGAGCCGCGCGGACTGGATCCAAGAACTTAAGACCTGGGAGCTAAGAGCTCGGGGCTCATTTCATCGGATTCAGGACTCGCAATTCATCAGGATTCATGCGGATCGAACAGAGATTTGCACAGCGGGAAACTCGCGAGCTTCCCGCAGTGAATCGGTCAGGAACAGGGCAAAGCAGCGAAAATACCGCATCCGGGCTGAACCTTCCTGGAGTCAGCGGCCGATTGCACAGTTCCTGGAACATCCTCCTGTGCGTGAGCTGCACCTGATTGATAAATCGTGGGTTAAAGAACTACCAATTCCATTGACGAAAAAAAAGAAAAGAGTAGAAACATAATCGTTCTTTGACACGTTCTGAAGTTTTTCCGGTTGGTGCAGCGTCCGGGGCTCAAGCGTAGTCACTTCGACAACCGCGAGGTGGTTGAGGAGGGCGAGCAAGGGTCTATAGCAAAGCGCTGGTTGAGAAGAACAGGAGCTAATGTCGAAGGCAGGATAGAGTCCCGAGGCGTTGGACTGATTTATCCGGTTGGCGGTGAGCCCGGAGCCCGAGCAGGATCGCCGGAAGGAAAACCCGCAAGGGAACCTTTCGAGAGAGGTCAGCGAGGGTCTAAACGCGAGCTACTGGCCGAGAGGAATGAGTTCAACATCACCTCGGGACTCTCTATTTCTAGCTATGAGCTTCGCATCCCCACCTAAGAATATCAGGGACCAAACCAAAGATTCCCCGCCGCATCCTCATTGCTTGACAGAGCTAATACCATAGAACCCCATTCCCCTATCTCTACAGGACCGAACCGATATCTGACTTATGGCCCGACTGCGATTTGCAGCGGCTGCGGGGTTTGTAGCCGCTGACGGAGGATGCTGTTGCGGGCGGGGATCTCGGCGATAGCATCGGCGTGAACAACGTATCCGCCGTGAGGGAGCACGCTTCCGAAGGGAATCGGCACGTTGGTGTCACCCGGTTTGAGATCGAAGTGCTGGTAGCCGATGGCGGTGGCGCGATGGTCTGCTACCGCGACGGCGACGATGACGACGGTGAGATCGAAGGTTTCCTTTGAGCCGTTAGAAACCTGGACGGAGCCGTCAATCCGGTTGTCGAGAACCTTGGGCGTTTCGAGCCAGTCGAGTAGCAATGAAGCACTGACAGTCATGTGGAAGTCCCTGGTTATCGAGTGCGAGGGATGGCCAGAGTCTTCGACCTTCAGGGTGATGTCGAAAGCGCCCGGCTTGGTTGGGCGTCCACAAAGACAGCCTTCCGGCGTGAGCGTGATGCCTTCAGGAAGATCGCCGCTCGCGACGCTCCAGATGTACGGCGGAGCGCCACCATCAGCCCGCAGGAAGAAGTGGAACTCCATGCCTGCGCTGAGTGCCGGGAGCGACCCCGTCATCACCGTCAGCGGGGGTTGCGCGGCAATCACGCCGCAGAAGCAAATCAGGATCGCAAGCAACGCAATGATTCTGGCCAAAGTCACCTTCCCGTCGTTTGATTTTACTTCGCGCGCGGCGTAAAAGAACCTCAAGGCGTGAAGAAATTCCTTATGACTTATCGTATGTCGCGGATCGCAGTTGGCCTGGTGCCGGTGTGCGTAGTGCTGGTGTGCCTGCTAGGCATCGAGGCCATCGCTCAGACACCGTCTGCTCCGAAGAAAAAGAATTATGCGCAAGAGGCTGCGGTCTTCGAGCGCATCTTCAATCGTGCGCGCTTTGAGAACGACGGCACCAGCGTCAAGGAATCCGAGGCAGCGGTGTTGATTCAGAGCGAGGCTGGCGTGAAGGAATTCGGCCAACTGGCGTTCGGTTATTCATCCGCGACCGAGAAGCTACAGGTGGAATATGTGCGCGTGCGCAAACCAGATGGGCAGGTCATCGTGACGCCGGAATCGACGGCGCAGGATTTTGCTCCCGATGTGCTGAAGGAAGCCCCGATGTACACCGACTACCGGGAGCGCGACATTTCGGTAGCGGGGCTGCGCCCAGGAGACACGCTCGAGTACCGGACGGTAACGCGCGCGGTTACGCCGCTGGCCGGGGCAAATTTCTGGTATGAGCACACTTTTCCGACGGGCGTAGCTGTCAATGAGGACCGTCTTGAGATCGACGTTCCCAAGGCGCGCGAAATCAAGCTCAAGACGCCGAAACACGCGCCGGAGATTCAGGAGCATGGAGATCGCCGCATCTATACGTGGGTGGTAAAGGGAATTGAGCCTGAGCGCGATCAAAACAAAGATGAGGAAGCGAACGAGGAAACCGGCCCGGATGTCCAACTGACGACTTTCACGGATTGGAAACAAATCGCTGAATGGTACGCAAAGTTACAGGGCGAGCGCATGACCGTCGATGACAGCGTGCGAAAAGAAGCTGAGGAACTGACGAAAGGGGCAACGACTCCCGAGGAAAAAGCGCGACGCTTATACGACTTTGTCGCACTGAACATACGCTACGTGAGCATCTCGCTGGGCATAGGACGCTATCAACCTCACGCCGCGGCGGACATTCTGCAAAACGGCTACGGTGATTGCAAGGATAAGCACACGCTGCTGGCGGCAATGCTGAAGGTGGTGGGGATTCAGAGTTATCCCGTGCTGATCGACAGCGCCCGCAAGCTCGACATAGACGTACCTTCGCCCGCCCAGTTCGATCACGTAATGACACTGGCGCGAGTGGGACAAAAGCTGACGTGGCTGGATACAACGCAGGAAGTAACGCCGTACGGACTGCTCCTGTATCAGTTGCGGAATAAGGAGGCGGTCGTTGCGTCGGACAACGCTGAGGGCGGACTGCAGCGGACACCGGCAGATTCGCCGATCAAGACCTTCATGCGCTTTATGGTGGACGGAAAGTTCAGCCCCGGCGGCGCGCTCGATGCGACCATCGAATTCACAGCTCAGGGTGACCGCGACTGGCCGATGCGCGCCGGCTTTCGCAGTGTGCCACAGGCGCGCTGGAACGATTTCACAAAAATGCTCTCGGCAAGCTGGGGTTTTCCGGGAGACGTCGACAATGTGCAACTCGATCCGATCGAGGACACGTCGAAGCCCTTCCACTTGAAATATCACCTTCGGCAGGACCGGTATTTTGTCGTGCCCTCGGCGAGCGTCGATTTCCGGCCGATTCCGCCGCTGGGAGTACCACCGGTGCGCGCGTCGAGCCAGAGCACAGAGCCAATCGACGTCGGTCCGGCGGGCGACATCGATTACAGGGTCCGGCTGGAATTTCCCGCGAACTATACCGTGCACACGCCGCTGGCGGTGAAGATGACGCGGGATTATGGCGAGTATTCTTCGACCTACTCCTTCAACAAGGGGGTGCTGGAAGGCGAGCGCAAGCTGAGCCTGAAAGTGAATGAGTTGCCGGCGGCAAAGCGCGCGGATTACGAATCGTTCTGGAACGTGACGCGCAGTAATGACGATCAATTGCTCTCCTGCACGATTCTGGCGCCATCGGTGAATGGAGGCGAGACAACGGGATCGAGGATGCAGGGAACTCCCTCCGAGTTGGAGAAAGCCGGGGTAAAGGCGCTCGATAGCAAGGACTATCGCACGGCAATTGACCTGCTGAAGCGCGCAGTGGACGGCGATTCGAGCGTGGCGAATCCGGGCATGGCGAGTGGGGGCATAAAAGACGGATGGTATGAGCTGGGGCTGGCCTATGCGGGTGCGAACAATCATGCCGAGGCGATTGGCGCATTCCGCAAGCAGATCGCATTGAATCCAAATCATGAAAGCGCGAACGGCGAACTGGCGGTGCAACTGGAACAATCGGGAAAAAATGACGAGGCGATCGCAGCCTACCGCAAACAGATAGAAATGGCTCCTTATAAGAAGGGGGCGCATAAGAATCTCGGCTTGCTGCTGGCGCGGCAGGGTAAAGATGCGGACGCGCGCACAGAACTCGAAGCAGCGGCAGCCATTCCCCCGCCCGACCCGGAACTCAAATTGGCGCTCGCGCGAGTGTACGTGAAGATGGGCGAAACCGCGAAGGCGCAGGAGTTGATGAAGAGCCTGACCGGCAGCGCGGGCGGAGATTCAGGACCGGACATCTTTGCGGCGGCCTTGAAGAGCGACATCGATCCGGTACAAACAGAAAACGACGCGCAACAGGTGCTCTACGACATCGGCGGACAATTCGATTCGGGAGAGTTTGACCGACTGCCTCCGTCGGCCTTTTCGGCGATGGAACTGGTGGCGCTGGCGTGGGCGCGCATGGGCTGGGCAAAGTCTCTGAAGGGCGAGAATCTGGCGGCAATGCAATTCCTGAATTCGGCGTGGCTGCTAAGCCAGTCGGGCACAGTTGCAAATCGCCTGGGACAGGTGCTGGAGAAACAGGGCCAGCGTGACAAGGCGCGGCACATGTATGCGCTGGCAGTCGCGGCCGGGGGAGCGGACATGGCCGATTCGCGGGAACGGCTCAAGAAACTCGCCGGCGACGCAACTGCCGCTCAAAAGGAAATTGCAGCAGCGCAGGCGGAACTCGTGCAGTGGCGCACGGTGAAGCTGGGCGTGATCACAACCAAAACCGCCTCGGCGCGATTCAACCTGGTGTTCGATGGTTCGCCGCGTCCCGAGCGGGCAGAGTTCGTGGAGGGCGACGAGAGCCTGCGGGCGGCGGGCGAGCAGATGCGGGAGAAGGATTATCCAGTGCGGTTCCCGGATGCGTCGTCGATCAAGATTGTGCGGCGGGGGCAGGTGAGCTGCGGAAGTGCGGGATGCGCGGTGGAGTTGCTGCCGATTGATTGAGAGGGGATGACAAGGGAAACTCAAAACAAGGCAGCGCTGCGAATGCATGCTGAAATGATGCTGCTCAAGGGAACAGTTTGCCGATCACAGCAGCTTGTGCGTCCTCCCCTCGACGCTTCCACACCTGCTCCGATAGTCTATTAAGTCTTCATTTCAGCCGATTTTTGGAGGTCCTGCCATGCGCGAGGCCGTGGAACGTCTGTGGCCGGAGATTCAGTGGATCGGCAATGCCAAACTGCGCGAGCAGGTGACGCAGACCTGGATCAAGGCCCTCGAACGCAGTCCTCTGAAGCCTGACGATCTGAACCAAATTCCTTTCACGCTGCTGGTTCCGAATTGTCCAATTACATTCATGGAGCATAAGCGCTGCGTGGTACACATCGCCCGCGACAGCGCGAAGGCCATGACGTCATTCATGGGACGCGCGCTTCCGCTCGACTCCGACATTGTAATTGCGGGCGCAATTCTTGCCGACGTCGGCAAACTGCTGGAGTACGAGATTGGGCCCGATGGAAAGAGCCGGCAAAGCGCGCGCGGCGAGGCGTTGCGGCATCCGTTTACAGGTGTGGCGCTGGCGCTGGAATGCGGCGTGCCGGACGCCGTGTGCCACATAATCGCCGCGCACGCCTCGGAGGGAGATCTGGTGAAGCGCACGACAGAAGCTTACATCGTGCACCATGCGGATTTCATGGCGTTCTTGCCGTTTAAGAATCCGAAGAATGTGAAGTGATGCTTTCGGCTCTCAGCTGTCAGCTCTCAGTTGTCAGGAAGAGCTAAGAACTAAGAACCGAGAGCTAGTAGTTCATAAGGAGAATTTCTTGGCGACGCAGACAGCTACTGCAAAAGAAACAATAACCGCGAAGATGTCCCGCTGGGCGGCGGGTCTGGAGTACAAGCACCTTTCGCAGGAGGCGATCTATCAGGCGAAGCGCTTCCTGCTCGACTCCGTTGGATGCGCGCTCGGCGGCTATCAGCAGCATGACGTGATCATTGCTCTCGAAGTGCTGAAAGAAATCGCAGGCCGCGGGCCAGCGACTGTGATCGGCACGGGCGAGCGAATTGATCCGGTTTCGGCATCGCTGGCGAACGCTCTGATGATCCGCTGCATGGATTACAACGACATTTATTGGAAGCAGGATCCGTCGCATCCGTCGGACATTTTTCCGGCCGCAATGGCTTGCTGCGAGCGGACGAAGAGCGATGGCAAGGAGCTGATTGTCGGGTTTGTGCTGGGACATGAGTTCGAGATGCGTCTGTGCGAAGCGGCGTTTCCCGGGATTCGCGAGCGTGGATGGCATCATGCAACGCTGACGGCATTCGCCTCACCGATCGTTGCGGGGCGGGCGCTCCATTTGACCTGGGAGCAGATTCAACACGCGATCGGAATTTCAGCGTCGCGGCATTGCACGATGGGAGCGGTGACGGCGGGCAAGCTGACAATGATGAAGAACACCGTCGATCCGATGGCAACGCAGAGCGGCGTGCTGGCGGCGCTGTTGGCGGAGAAGGGCTACAGCGGGCCGGAACACGTGATCGACGGTAAGGAAGGTTTGGCGCACTGTTACGGGCCGGAGTGGAAGCTGAACCTGCTGACCGACGGCTTGGGCGATTCGTGGCGAATCACGCAGTGCGGGATGAAGTTTTTTCCGACCGAAGCGCTCACGCATGCGCCGATCTCGGCCGTGCTGGATCTCGTGAAAGAGAACGATCTGCATCCGGACAATGTAGAGAAGATCCAGATTCGCTCGCTCGCGCGGGCGGCGGATATTCTCTCCGATCCCAGCAAGTACGACCCGCACACCAAAGAAACCGCCGACCACTCGCTGCCCTACGTGATTGCGGCCGCGCTGGTGGACCGGCAAGTGACGCCGGCGCAGTTCGAGATGAAGAAGATCATGGATCCGACAATTCGTGCGCAACTGAAGAAGGTGGAGGTGGTGGCGGATCCGCAGATCGAGAAAGTGTTTCCCGCGTTGCAGCGCGTGATCGTGAACATAACGGCGAAAGATGGACGGTCGTTCTCGAAGCAACTGGATTATCCGAAGGGAGATCCGCGGAATCCATTGACGGACGCCGAGATTGAGGAGAAATTTCGCGCGCTGGCCGAGGGTGTGCTTTCGGAGAAGGCGCAGAAGAAGCTGGTCGACGCGATCTGGAATCTCGAAAAGATCGGATCGGTTTCGAAGCTGATGGCGATGATGAAGGCGGACGCGCAGACGAAAGCGGCGCACGGCAAGGCAAGAATGAAGGCAACAAAGCGATAGCCAATGGGCACGAATTAATACCGAAGCCCTCACGGCGAGCGTCGAAGGGAGTAAGAAATGGGTGATCTGAAAGATACCGCTGCATCGAGTCTTGCGGCGCGGTACATGAAGCTGGCGGGCGTGGTCCGCGAACTGGCAGCGCCTTTGAGAGAAGAGCAGTTCTGGGCGAAGCCTTTTCCGTTCGGAAACAGTTTTGGCAATCTCGTTCTGCATCTGACGGGCAATTTGAATTACTACATCGGAGCGCAGATCGCGGGCACTGGATATGTGCGGGATCGTCCCCGGGAGTTTGCGGAGGCGTCGCGGCCAGCGAAAGAAGAAGTGTTGAAAACATTCGACGATGCAGCAGGGATGGTGGTGCGGACGATTCTCAGCCAGTCGGCGGAGGATTGGTCGGCTGCGTACTCAGGTACGGGCGCCGATGCTAAGACACGATTCGAGATTGTGCTGCACTGTGCGACGCACCTCCACCATCACATTGGGCAGATGATGTATCTGGGATTCGAGTTGAAGGGGAAGGGCTGAGATCGGTGTTTGTGTGGTGACGGGGCTTTGCCCGCCAGGACGGGGCGGAGCCCCGTCACCACACGATTCGTTGCAAGAAGAGGCTTATATGGGTCAGACCATCGTTGAACAAATCGCGCAGGCGCACATGGCGGAGGGGCCAAATCGCCCGCTGCGGGCGGGGGACTTCTTGTCGATTCATCCGCATCGCTGCATGACGCACGACAACACTTCGGCGGTGATGAGCAAGTTCAAGGGCATTGGCGCGAACCAGTTGAAGGATCCGCGCCAGATGGTGTTCGCGCTCGATCACGATATTCAGAATCGGGATGAATCGAACCTGAGAAAATATCACGCAATCGAAGCGTTCGCGAAAGAGCATGGCGTAGATTTTTATCCGGCGGGCTCGGGAATTGGCCACCAGATTATGGTGGAGCGCGGATACGTTATTCCCAGATCTTTTGTGGTCGCATCGGATTCGCATTCGAACATGTACGGCGCGCTGGGCGCTATTGGCACGCCCATCGTGCGCACCGATGCAGCCGCGGTGTGGGCTACGGGCGAGTTCTGGTGGCAGATTCCGCGCTCGATCCAGGTCGTGTTGGAAGGAGAGCTGCCCGCGGGTGTGACGGGCAAGGACGTCATCATTACTTTGTGCGGCCTTTACAACCGTGATGAATGCCTGAACGCGGCGGTGGAGTTCACGGGGCCGGGAGTGGCATCGCTTTCGATGGATGCGCGCCTTTCCATCTCGAACATGACCACCGAGTGGGGGCCTTTGGTGGGATGGTTTCCAGTGGATGCCGTGACGATCACATACATGCGCGGCGTGCATCGGCGACTGAAGGCGTTAGGAATTGAACGCTTCACAGAAAAAGATATCGAGGGATGGACTGCGAATCCGCCGACGCCAGATGCGGATGCGAGCTATGCGGCGCGGATCGTGCTCGATCTGGCGGAGGTTACGCCGCATGTCTCAGGACCGGATACGGTGCAGACGATGCAATCGCTGACGGAGATCGAGGCGAAGAAAGTTGCGATTCAGAAGGCGTATCTCGTTTCCTGTGTGAATTCGCGAGTCGAAGATCTGGAGGCCGCGGCGAATGTGCTGCGCGGCAAGAAGGTCGCGGCGGGCGTGAAGTTCTATCTGGGCGCGGCCAGCAAGTGGGTGCAGGAGGCGGCGGAGAAACGTGGCGTCTGGAAAACGCTGATGGATGCAGGCGCGAATCCGCTACCGCCGGGATGCGGGCCGTGTATTGGGCTCGGCGTGGGATTGCTCGAAGCGGGCGAGGTCGGAATTTCGGCGACCAATCGCAACTTCAAAGGCCGCATGGGATCGCGCGATGCGAAGTGCTATCTGGCGAGCCCGGAAGTCGTGGCGGCATCCGCCGTGGCAGGCTACATTTGCGGTCCACATGAATCGCGCGCGGGCAGTCCCCAGCGTCGGTTCACCGAGTTGACGACGGCGACAGGCAGTGCAGAACAGGTTGAGATTCTCGCCGGCTTCCCGCGGCGCGTAAAGGGGCGGTTGGTGTTCATGCCGCAGGACAACGTTAACACCGACGCCATTTACGGCAAGGACTACACGTATCGCGACGACATGACTCCGGAGATGATGGCGAAGGTCGTCATGGAGAATTACGATCCGGGATTTGCGGCGCGAACGCAGGCGGGCGATGTGATTGTCAGCCAGTTTAACTTCGGCACGGGATCGAGTCGGGAGCAGGCAGTGACTTGTTTGAAGGCGAGGGGGATTCCGCTGGTGATTGCCGCGAGCTTTTCACAGACGTATCTGCGAAACGCGTTCAACAACGGATTCCTGTGCATTGAGGTGCCGGAGTTTGTGGCGCGGCTGCGCGAGCAGTTCGCGAAAGAGATCGCGGCCAAAGAGAAGACGATTATCCCCGGCGACGAGGTTGATATCGACTTTACGGCAAGCACGATTTCGTGGCGCGGCGACAAGTTTGCGTTCCCGGCGTTGGGAAGCGTGCCGCAGTCGCTGGTGATCGCGGGAGGAGTGGAAAATCTGGTGGCGAAAAGACTGGCGATTTAACCGCGACCTCCGCGTCCTCTGCGATCCGAGGTCTTGATTTTCTTTAGGAGCAATCATGGCGAAGCGCACAATTATCACCATGCCGGGAGACGGCATCGGCAATCAGGTTTTACCGGAATCATTACGAGTTCTAAAAGCGGTCGGCTTTGATGCCGAATATATTCACGCCGACATTGGTTGGGAATGCTGGCGCAACAACGGCAATGCGCTGCCCGATCGCACAATCGAACTGCTCACCAGGCACAAGTTGGGCCTGTTCGGTGCGATTACGTCGAAACCAAACAAGGCGGCGCAGGCGGAATTGAAGCCTGAGTTGCAGGGCAAGGGCTACATCTATTACTCGCCGATCGTCACCATGCGGCAGAAGTTCAACCTGGATATCTGCATGCGGCCGTGCGTGGGATTTACGGGCAATCCGCTCAACTACATTCGCAAAAAAGTAGACGGCGGATACGACGAGCCGTTAATTGACACGACAGTTTTTCGCCAGGGCACGGAGGGTATGTACTCCGGTGTGGAGTGGACAAATCCTCCCGCGAACGTGCGGGCCGCGTTGAACAGCCATTCGCGGTTCCAGGCATTTTCCAGCATTCCGGGGCCGGATCTGGCGGTGAGTTGCCGCATCATCACACGCAATGCTGCTCAGCGCATTGTTAAAGCAGCCTTCGAATACGGAAAAAAGCGCAGCTTCAAGGGTGTCACGATCTGCGAAAAACCAAATGTCGTGCGCGAGACTTCCGGGATGATGGAAGAAGTAGCGAAGGAAGTGGCGAAGAATTATCCGGGAATTGCGCTCTGGTCGACGAACATCGACGCGCAGCTGATGTGGCTGAATAAGAATCCGGAAGAGTACAACGTGATCGTGGCGTCGAACCTATTTGGCGACATACTTTCGGACGCATTCGCGGGCCTGGTCGGCGGGCTCGGCTTTGCGGCTTCGGGGAATATCGGCGATGAGGTCGCGGTATTTGAGCCGACGCATGGATCGGCGCCGAAGTATGCGGAGCTGCATCCGCCGATTGTGAACCCGATTGCGATGATCCTTTCGGCGGCGATGATGCTCGATCATGTGGATGAAGGAAAGAAAGCGGAGCGCATTCGCCAGGCGATTGCCGATGTGGTGCGCGAGGGCAAGGTGCGCACCTACGATATGATGCGAATTCCAGGCGGAGCCAAATCGATCGGTCAGGGCGCAGCTTCCACCGTGCAAATGACGGATGCGATTTTGGAGAAACTGAAATAGTTGGGTTGGCTGACATTGATTAACCATGGAGACACGGGAGCACGGAGAATAAAAGAATTTCTCCGCGTTTCTGTTACTCCGTGGTGAGACGGTTTTTTGTGAAGGCTTTTTATGAGCGGTGTTGAAACGCAGTCTTTGCGTTGCGCGGAAGCGGGACATTGGGGCGCGGAAGTCCGGTCCGACTTGCACGTCGCCCTGGAAGCGCGCGACAGCGACGGCATCGAGATCCTGCTGGAATCGCGGGTTGCACCTTATTACGGCGGCGCAATCATGGAGCAGGCGCGAGAGGTGTTGGCTGCCCTCGGCATTGAGCACGCTCGCGTTACGATTCGCGACGAGGGTGCGCTGCCGCCTACGATTGGGGCCCGGATTGAAGCGGCAGCGCGGCGAGCTGGGATGGCGTTGGGGAAACGCTGGCTGCCGGAACCTGATTCGCTACCGGCTCCGTCGCACAAAGACCGGTTACGGCGATCGCGACTATACCTGCCGGGTTCGGAGCCGAAATACTACATCAACGCCGCGCTCCATGCGCCCGATGCGGTGATTCTCGATCTGGAAGACTCGGTGCATCGCGATGAGAAAGATGCCGCGCGCATCCTGGTGCGCAATACGTTGCGCGCCGTGGATTTCGGCTCGTGTGAGCGCATGGTGCGCATCAACCAGTTGCCGCTTGGGCTCGAAGACCTGGCGGAAATTGTGGGCGAGAGTCCCGACCTGATTCTGATTCCAAAAGTTGAGCGCCCGGAGCAGGTCGTGGAAGCCGATCGCATGATCGGCGAGATCAAATCGCGGCATGGAATTCTCCGGCCGGTGTGGATTATGCCGATTCTCGAGTCGGCGCTGGGAATCGAAAATGCATTTCTTGTCGCAGGGGCCAGCGAGAACGTGGCCGCGCTGACCATTGGACTCGAAGACTATACGGCCGATCTCGGCGTAGCGAAGACGGTGGAAGGGCGCGAGTCCCAATATGCACGAGCACGCGTGGTGAACGCGGCGCACGCCGCGGGGGTACAGGCGATTGATTCGGTGTTCGGCGACGTCGGCGACATGAACGAATTGCGGCGGTGGGGCGAGGCATCGCGTGCCCTGGGATTTGAAGGCATGGGTTGCATCCATCCCGGACAGATTTGCGTGATCCATGAGGCGTTTCGGCCGACTGCGGCGGAGATCGAAAAAGGGCGGAAGATTGTCGCCGCTTTTGAGGAAGCACAGAAAAAAGGGTTGGCGGTGGTGAGTCTGGGGTCAAAGATGATAGACCCGCCGGTGGTGCAGCGGGCTTTGAAGCTGGTGGAGCGGGCCAAGGCGATGGGAGCAATTTCGTGAATGAACGGGTGGAACTCGCGCACAACGCGAAGGGGCGAGTGGTGCCGACCATGGTGAACGGCAAGCCCCAGGTTCCATTCCCAGGCGTGGGAAAATTTCAGCCGGGCGGGCGCAAGGCGGCGCCGGCGATCAATTCTAACAAGGATTATCCAGACAACGGCGATAAGCGGGTCGCGAACCTCGAGACGGCGCTGCGCAATTGTGGGCTGCGCGATGGCATGGTGATCTCGAACCATCACCACCTTCGGGATGGCGACAAGGTTGCGTTGATGGCGCTGGAAGCGGCCGCGAAAATCGGCGTCAAGGATCTGATGTGGTTTCCGAGCGCGTCGTTTCCCTCGCAAAAGGGCGCGATTGAACTGATGGAAAAAGGTGTGATCCATCACATCGAAGGCTCGATGAACGGACCGCTGGGCGATTACTGTACGCAGGGAAAGATGCGCGGCATGGGCGTGCTGCGCTCGCATGGCGGGCGCTACCAGGCGATCCAGGATGTTGAGGTGCACATTGACATTGCGGTGATTGCCGCGCCGACGGCCGATTTTTTCGGCAATGCCGACGGTTCGCATGGCAAGTCTGCCTGCGGGTCGCTGGGATTTGCGCTGGCGGATTCGACGTATGCCGACCGCGTGATCGTGGTCACCGACAATCTGGTTCCGTTTCCCTGCGTGCCGTGGCAGATTCAGGGCAACAACGTCGATTACGTGGTGGAGGTGGAATCGATTGGCGATCCGGCGAAGATCGTTTCGGGCACGACGCAGATTACGCGCTCGCCCGATCGGCTGCGGATTGCGGAGTTAGTTGCGAGTTTTCTACGTGCCGCCGGAATCATGAAGAATGGATTCTCGTTTCAGGCAGGAGCGGGCGGAATCGCGCTGGCGTTCGTACAGTATCTGAAACAGATGATGAAAGAGGACGGCGTAAAGGCGCGCTTTGTGCGAGGCGGATCGACGAAGTTTCTGGTTGAGATGCTTCAGGAAGGCCTGACGGATTACATCCTCGATGGGCAGACGTTTGATCTCGATGGCGTGCGCTCGATGGCGAGCGACTCGCGGCACGTGGCAACTTCCCCATTCACTTCGTACAACTATCACGGGAAGGGGAATTTCGCTTCGCTGGTCGACGCCGTGGTTTTGGGCGCGACAGAAGTGGATGTGAATTTCAATGCCAACGTGGTGACCCACTCCGACGGGCGATTGTTGCACGGCATTGGCGGATGGCAGAACTGCCTGTTCGCGGGCTGTTCGATCCTGGCGGTGCCTTCGTTCCGTGACCGCATTCCAGTGATTGTCGATGAAGTCACAACGATGACGGGGCCGGGCGAGATGATCGACGTGATCGTGACCGAGCGCGGAATCGCAATCAATCCGCGGCGCACGGATTTGCTGGATGCGGTGAAGGGATCGAAGTTGCCGATTCGTCCGATTCAAGACATCAAGTCGGAAGTCGAGAAAATCTGCGGCGGCAAACCGGCGCGGCCGAAACTGGGCGACCGCCCTTGTGCGGTGGTGAAGTGGGTGGACGGCACGGTTCTGGATACGGTGTGGCAGGTTAGCTGACGCAAATTATCAACGATAGCGAGTTTGCGGGCAGACAGGTATTCTGATCTGCCCGATTCTTATTTGTGGAGGCGCGAGTGCGCGGATTGCTGGCGAAGCGAGTTCTGATCACGGGTGGCGCAAGCGGTATCGGTGCGGCCACGGCGGCGCGCTTCCTGGACGAAGGGTCGGTAGTGTGCGTGCTCGATCGCGATGCCGGCGCGCGCCGAAAGATCGAACATGAATTGCCCGATCTGGCCGGAACGCTCGATGCCGACGTCAGCAATCTCAAACAGGTACAGGCCGCATTTGCCGAGGCAATAAAGCTGATGGGCGGTGTCGATATCCTAATCAACAACGCCGGCATCAGCATCCGTCATAACTTTCTCGAAATCACCCCGGAAGAGTGGGACAGGGTGATCGCCGTGAATTTGACGGGCGTGTTTTATGTTGCGCAAACTGCCGCGAAACACATGATGGAACGGGGCAGCGGAGTCATTCTGCAGACTGCGTCGACGAACGGCGTAATGGGCTATCCGTTTTATGCCGACTACAATGCCACCAAGGCGGGAGTGATCGGGCTGACAAAGTCAATGGCGCTCGAGCTGGCTCCGAAAGTGAGAGTATGTGCCGTCGCTCCCGGATACGTGCTGACGCCGATGCAGCGCGCCGAGTACACGGATGCCATGCTCGAAGAGGTGAACCAGAAAATTCCTCTCCGGCGCCATGCCCAGCCCGAGGAGATTGCAGCGCTCTTCGCCTTCCTCGCGTCCGACGACGCACAGTACATTACTGGCCACGTCTACACTATCGACGGCGCGGAGATTACGGGAGGACTGGCCAGCCGGTAAATCATGCAGCTTGCGGGGCAACTCTCTGGCAAAGTCGCGCTCATTACCGGCGGTGCGTCCGGCATTGGTCGCGCAACGGCTTTGCTGTTTGCGCGCGAAGGTGCGGCCGTCGCAGTTGCCGATGTGAACCCGGATGCGGGCCGGCGCGTGGCCGACGAAATCGCCCAAGTTGGTGGCCGCGCCATCTTCGAGACGGTAGATGTCACGCGCGCCGCGGATTGCCATCGAGCAGTCGAGCGTGCAATCCACGAATTTGGCCGCGTCGATATTCTGTTCAATAACGCCGGCACCATCCGTCGGGCAACGGTAATGGATCTCAGCGAAGACGATTGGGACCGCGTGATGGCGGTGAATGTCAAATCCATTTACCTGATGTCGCGGGAAGTGATTCCTTACATGGAGAAGCAGGGAGCGGGCTCCATCATCAACACAGCCTCCGGATGGGGACTGGCGGGGGGCGCGAAGGCTGCGGCATATTGCGCGTCGAAAGGAGCGGCCGTGCTCCTGACCAAAGCGATGGCCATCGATCATGGACCGCGGATTCGGGTGAATTGTATTTGTCCTGGCGATACCGATACCGGCATGCTGCGAGCGGAAGCCCGACAATTGGGCGAAGAGAGCGAGCGCTTTCTTGCCGAGGCCGCGAAGCGTCCGCTGGGCCGCGTCGGCCAACCAGAGGAAATCGCGCACGCCGTGCTCTATTTGGCGAGCGACGCGTCTTCCTTCGTAACGGGAACGGCGCTCGTGGTCGATGGCGGAGGATTGGCAGGCGCACCCTGAGTTCTGTGCATCTCCTGTCTCGGTGGTTGAGCAAAGAAAACCTGCAACCCCAGGGTGCACGGAGTCGCACAGGGGAAACACCAGGGGTAGTATGAGAATTTCGAATGCCACTTTCTACGAAATCACGAACGCTTTCACGCGCCTGGTACGCGCGCGCGCAGCAATCGCTCATCGAAGGGGTGAACTCGCCGTCGCGCGGCGCGGCCGTATATTCCCCCGGACCAGTTGTGCTGGAGCGCGGGCGCGGCTCCCACGTCTGGGATCTGGACGGCAACGAGTATGTCGACTTCATGATGTCGTTCGGGGCGCTGCTACAGGGCCATGCGCATCCGAAGATCGTTGAAGTGGTATCGCAAACCGTGGCCGAAGGTTCGCACTTCGCAGCCGCAACTCCCGCGGAAGTGGAGGCGGCGGAACGTTTCCGCCGCATGGTTCCCACGGCGGAGGCGGTGCGCTTCACCAATAGCGGCACCGAAGCGACCATGCTCGCCTTGCGCCTGGCCCGCGCGTACACCGGTCGCACGAAGTTTCTCAAGTTCGAGGGTCACTACCATGGATGGTATGACCCCTACAGCCTGAACGGTCACAGCCACCCCGCGAATCAGCTTGGGCCGAAAGAAAATCCCACGCGCTTTCCGGATTCGGCCGGCATTCCGGCGAAAGTATTCGATGATGTGGTGCTGGCGCCATGGAATGATATCGAGACTCTCGAAGTAATCCTGCGGCGCGAAGGGCGAGAACTGGCGGCGATCATCACCGAGCCCATCATGGCGAACATGGGCTGCATTCTTCCCCGCAATGGCTATCTGCAGAAGGTTTGCGACCTTGCGCACGAGTACGGCGCCCTCTTTATCCTCGACGAAGTGGTGACCGGATTTCGCTATGCCCCTGGGGGATGCCAGCAGTACTACGACTTGAAGCCCGATCTGAGCACGTTCGGCAAAGCGCTCGGCGCCGGATTTCCGGTTGGCGCGGTTGCGGGGCCGCGCGCCATTCTCGACCGTATGCGCTGGGGCAGCGACGGCATGGTGCTGCACTATGGAACCTTTAATGGCCACCGGCTCACCATGCGCGTAATCGCGGCCAACCTTGATCTGCTGGCGGCGCATGAAGGCGCGATCTACCGGCAGTTGTATGCCATCGGAGACGCCGCTATCGCGGGGCTGCGCGATATTTTTCGCCGCCGCAAGATCGCCGCGATCGTGCAGGGTTTCGGCCCCATGTTTCAGATCTATTTCACGGAACAGGATGCCATCGACTGTGACGCGATCAGCGGTAAGGTGATTAATGACTATCGCGACTATTGCCGCTATGCCGACCCGGCAAAGTACTCAAGGTTTATCCACGGCATGCTCGATCGCGGAATCTACATGACACCTTCGAACGGACTGCACTGGATTATTTCGACTGCGCACGCGATGCAAGACGTGGAAACCCTGCTGTCGGCCGCCGATGAAGTTTGCGCGGAGATGCCATGAACGTCGTTTTCCTCGGTGGCGGACGGATCACATCGGCGATGCTGGCAGGATTGCGGCAGGCGAAGACAAAACATCACTTCGTAGTCCATGATCGCAACCCCGGCAAGCTGCGCCTGCTGAAGAAAACTTACGCAATCGCCGTGGAGCGCGATCTGAAAAGCGCAGTCCGGCAAGCGGATGTGCTGCTGATTGCCGTCCGGCCCGATTCGGTCGCGGATCTTCTGCGCGCGCTTAAGAAAGTCGACTATCCGCTGCTCGCAGTCAGCCTGGCAGCGGGTGTGCCACTGCGATTGTTGAAGAGTTTGCTGGACGGTCCGGTGCGCTGGGCCCGCGCCATGCCAAGTCCGGTTTGCCGCAGTGGGCGCGCCTTGACCGCGGTTACGTTTCCGCGAACGTTGCCCAATGCGGATCGTAAACGCGTCCGCGCTCTGTTTGCCAGCTTTGGCCAGGTCCTCGAGATCCCCGAAAACAAATTCGATGCGTTTACCGTCATCTTCTCCTGCAGCCACGGCTATCATGCGCTGGCTGCGCTGGCCGACTGCGCGCAGGAAGCGGGGCTTGACCGAAAAACTGCGCTGCGGGCGGCCGCCCACGCGCTGGCAGATGGCATCGTGGCGTGGCGGGAAGGCAGATCGTCGCTTGAGTCCTTGCTTGAGGAAGCGGCCACTCCCGGTGGAATCGCCGCCACGGCCGCGGCCGGAATGGATGCGGCCGGTTACCAGATCGCGGTCCGCAAAGGCGTGGCTGCCGGACTAAAACGAGCACGCGCCAACGCTCGCGAATAATTTTGGAACTGATAACCATCTTCCTGCGTATTCGTCTAACATCAGCACAGTGTCTGTGGGTAGTTGATCGTCCCGTCAAAAACATTTCTATTTCTGGAGTTGCGATGCGATATCTTGCTTGCCTGCTTATGGCGGCCATATTGATTCCCGCGACCATGATTGCCGCCAATTCCCCAGCCGATGTCGAATCCCGGCGCAAAGCGCTCAACGATCTGTTGCACGAGCAGTGGGAGTATACGCTCCGCACCAACCCAATCTACGCCTCGATCCTAGGCGACAAGCGTTACAACGACCAGTTGGACGATTTCTCGCAGCACGCGATCGACGACAACCTTGAGCAGAGCCGGCGCTTCGTTGCCCGGTTCGAAGCGATCGACACGACCGGGTTTCCCGATCAGGAAGTTCTGAACAAGCAGTTAATGGTTCGTGACTTGAGCATGGATTTGGAAGGCGCGCGCTTCAAGCCCTGGGAGATGCCCGTCAACCAGTTCAGCGGGATTCACATCGACGCTCCACAGTTGGTCAGCATTCTGTCGTTCGAGAGCGTTAAGGATTACGAAGACTACATTACGCGCCTCAAGCTTTTGCCCCGGCTCTTTGACCAGACCATCGTGCAAATGCGCAAAGGCATGGCCGACGGTCTGCTGCCGCCGAAGATTCTGCTCGAACAGGTGGTCACGCAGGCAAACGGCATCGCCACGATGCCGGCCGAGAAAAGTCCCTTTGCGCATCCGTTTGACAAGTTTCCCTATGGCATTTCCGAAACCGACCGCCAGCGCTTGCGGGCAGCGGGACTGGCTGCCATCCATGATTCGGTGATTCCGGCTTATGTTAAGTTCACTGCTTTTGTTCGCGACGAGTATGCGCCGAAAGGCCGCACCGAGCCGGGCGTTTGGGCGCTTCCCGACGGCCCGGAACGCTATGCCTTTCGGGTAAAGCAGAGCACAACCACAAACCTGACACCCGAGCAGATCCACGAGATTGGCCTAGCTCAGGTGAAGGAGATTGAAGGGCGCATGCTGGGGGTTGCCCATCAACTCGGCTACCCGGACCTGAAGAGTTTTTACGCATCGATCAAGGAAAACCCCAAACTGCACGCGCACTCGCGCGAGGAGATCCTCGATCTTTACCGCAAGTATATCGACGCCATGTACGTCAAACTTCCCGATCTATTCGGACGCCTTCCAAAGGAAAAACTGGAGGTTCTGCCGATCGAAGAGTTCCGCGAAAAAGAGGCCTCGACGCACTACGTACAGGGCACGCCGGACGGATCGCGCAAGGCGCACGTCATGGTCAACACGGGAGATTTTGCAAAACGGACGACGCTTGACATTGAAACGACCGCGTACCACGAAGGCGTTCCCGGCCATCACCTGCAGATTTCCATCGCGCAGGAGTTGCCTGAGCTTCCGCCCTTCCGCCAGCAGGAAAACTACACCGCATATACAGAAGGCTGGGCTCTGTATGCCGAACGACTGGGCAAGGAGGTGGGATTCTTCCAGGATCCCTACAGTTATTACGGGCATCTGCAGGATGACATGCTGCGCGCGATCCGCCTCGTGGTCGATACGGGCTTCCACTACAAACATTGGTCGCGGCAGCAAGTCGTTGATTTTTTCCACGAGCATTCGGCCATCGATGAACCCGAAGTGCAGAGTGAAACCGACCGCTACATGGCATGGCCGGCGCAAGCGCTCGGCTACAAAATCGGGCAACTGGAGATCCTGAAGCTGCGCCAGTACTCGAAAGATGAACTGGGCGCCAAATTCGACTTGCGCGCCTTCCACGACGAGGTGCTCGCAGGCGGCGCCGTGCCTCTCGACGTGCTCTCGACGCGCGTCCACAAATGGGTGGAGCAACAGAAAGCACAAGCATCTGCAGTCGGAGCTATCCACGCCAAGCAGAATGGCATTCAATCCGTAGTTCAGCCCCAGCTATAATCGCCAGCAATGCGCCAATTCTTCCGCATGCTGCTTCTAACTCTTGTACTGATGACGGTAGCGCTTATTTCCGCGCTGACCGCCATGCGGCTGGCCATCCACGGGCGCGAAGTCACCATCCCCAAATTGGTGGGCATGAGTCCATTCGAGGCAGAACGCGCTGGGGCCGCTTCCGGCCTGCAGGTAGTGGTCGAACGCGAGTTCTACAGCGCAGATGTTCCCGAGGGCAAAATCATGACCCAGATGCCGCCGCCCGGCACGAAGGTGCGACGGGGATGGTCGATCCGCGTCGCGCAGAGTCTCGGCCTGCAGCGGGTGGCAATTCCCGACATCACCGGAGAAAGCGAGCGCGCCGCCGAGTTGAACATTCGCCGCCGCGGCCTTGCTCTCGGCTCGGTCGCGCAAGTAAGTCTGCCCGATGCATCCCAAGACCGCGTTGTATCGCAAAGTCCACCAGCGAATGCGAACGGGATCGCTGCGCCCAAAATTGATCTTCTGGTCAGCGCCGGCCCCGAACCAGCAAGCTACGTGATGCCGAACCTTACGGGACAGCCGCTCGGAAGCGCAACCTTGACTTTGCTGGATGCCGGCATGCGTGTCGGCAAAGTTAGCGCCGTTCCCGCGTCGCCGTCCGGTGAGCCACAAGGCGCTCCTGTTGCCCCATCTGAGCCGAACCCGGCAAGCATGATCGTGACGCAAACTCCGACGCCGGGACAAAAAATCGCGGCCGGCACCGCGGTCAATTTCGAAGTACGCTAGCTGCGCCTTGAGTCCTCTATTTTTTCTTCGTAATGATCGCGGCAAAAAAGCCATCGCAAGGATGCACCCCGGGAATCGTGCGCAGGCATCGTCCCGCTAGAAGAGAATCGATATCGGCGGCGCAAAGTTCCCCGGACTTCCGCAACTGTTCCAGTTCTGTCCGGCAATCGGCAATCGACAAGTCAGACGCGCCACTGAGCGCATGTTCGACCACTTTTTCATTCTCCTCGCGCTCCAGCGAACACGTGGAATAAACCAGGCGTCCGCCTTTCGCCAGCTGCGCAAGCGCCGACCTCAAAATGGCAATCTGCCGCGATTGCAAATCCTCCAGATCGCGGGTTGTGAGTCGCCACTTGCTCTCAGGATTGCGCGCGAGAGTGCCCGTCCCCGAACAGGGAGCGTCGACCAGAACGCGGTCGAAGGCTGTCGAAAACGGCAATTGGCGGGCATCGGCGGCAATCACCCGGACGTTTGGCCGCCGAACCAGGCTGACTAGCAGACGCGCGCGGTGGGGATGCAACTCCGACGCAACGACAGTGGAGCGTGGGTTGCGCTGGGCGAGCAAAGCAGTCTTGCCGCCGGGAGCGGCACAACAGTCGAGAATTTTTTCTCCGCGACCAACCAGCAAGGCTACAAGTTGCGAAGCTTCATCCTGAATCGAGATACGGCCCCGCCGGTAAGCGTCGGTTCCCGTCAGGTCGCCCGCAAGAACCGTTCGCGCGGCCGAGAGCAGTCGGCCGGGCCCAAGTTGAATGCCCGCACCGGCCAGTTTATCGATTGAATCAAAAACGGGTGATTGAAACCCGGACTGGCCATTGTAAATATGAATGGCCGTCCTCGGCGCCTGTTGGTTATGTGCGCAGATCTGGCGGGCCGCCTCCAGTCCATAGATCTCGGCCCAGCGCGCCACCAGCCACTCGGGATGAGCGGCATTTTTCGCCAGCGTGCGCACGTCAGCGGAGCTATGGATCGTGGCGAAAACGTCTTCGACGACGTTGCAGCCTCGCACGCCTTCCGGGCTGGGAGTTGAGGCGAATTTGCGGAGCACGGCATTAACAAACGGCGCCGCCGAACTCTTCCGCGCCGCTTTCACCAGTTCCACACTTTCAAAGATGGCCGCCCGCGCCGGGATGCGCGAAAGAAATTGCAATTGATATAGACCGAGACGCAGCGCAACCAGAACTTCGGCGTCCAGTCGCTCCAGTTTCTGCGATGAAGCGCCGGCCAACCGCAGATCCAGCAATGATCGCCAGCGGACCACACCCATTACCAATTCGGTTGCCAGCCCGTGATCCGCGGTGGAAAGTTTGGCGAAACGCGCAGAATGGAGCAGTTCGCTGGCGTAGGATTGCTCGCGCTCAACCTTGAGAAGTATTTCGATCGCCGCAGCGCGAGCGGGAGAGACGGCCATCGCGAACTATTGTCCCATGCCTATCCTGTTACGGCTATCCAGTAACGGCCATACTCGCCACGGCTATTCTCCCAAGCGATCGCCGGTTTTAAGCCGGTAGCCATTGATGAATTCCTGCGCAGTCATCCGGCGCTTGCCCTCGATTTGAACTTCGATCAGTTCAAGCACCGTGCCGAAACCACATCCGGCCAGCGAATGCGCTGCATCCACGGCCATGGTCCCGGGCAATAACTCGCTCGTATGCTGCACGGTTTCAGCGCGGTGCACTTGCAGAATCTTGGCCTTGAAGGTCGTAAAAGCTCCGGGCCAGGGCTGAAAACCACGCATGCGATTGAACAAGTCGTTCGCCGAACGCGAAAAGTCCATACGGCCATCTTCTTTTTTCAGGATCGGTGCCAGCGTGGCTTCAGAATGATTCTGCGGAGTAGAGTGCAATTGCCCGCTTTCGAGCGCATGCAAAGTCTCTACCATCAGCTCCGCACCGATAGATGCGAGGCGGGGAGCAAGCGTCTCGGCCGTGTCCTCCCGCAAGACCGGCATCTCGCGCTGCAGGAGTATGTCGCCCGTGTCGAGTCCCGCGTCGATGCGCATCGTAGTCACACCGGTGACGGATTCCCCGTTGGCGATTGCCCACTGAATCGGTGCGGCGCCGCGATATCTGGGCAGCAGCGACGCATGCAAATTCAGGTTTCCCAGGCGAGGCAGATCGATCATCCACTGCGGAATAATGCGGCCATAGCCGACCACGATAATCGCGGCCGGTTGCAAGGCTGTAAGTTGCGTGCGGAATTCATCGTTGCTCTTGATCGTGGCAGGCTGCGCGACCGGAATGCCGAGGTCAATCGCCGCTTCTTTCACGGGAGATGTGACCAACTCCATCCCGCGTCCGCGTGGCCGGTCCGGTTGCGTCACCACCAAAGACACGCGGTGGCCGGCCGAGACCAGTCTCTCCAGGGTCGGGATCGCGATGCGAGGCGTACCGCAGAAAATCAGGTTCATGAACAAAGGCTCAGGTGTTAGGTCTCAGGTCGCAGGAGAGGCGCGGAGGTCGACAGCAATCCCGTGATTCGTACATTTCTCTGTGTCATGAGTCTGAGACCTGAGGCCTAAGACCTGCTTCTCTACCACTCGCCAGCCTTCACCATTTTCTTGATCTTGCGTTTGATCAGGTCACGTTTCAGCGCGCTGATATGCGAGATATAGAGTTTCCCATTCAGGTGGTCGGTCTCATGCAGGAAGGCGCGCGCCAGCAGGTCTTCTCCCGTGTGCTCGAAAAATTTGCCGTGGACATCCTGCGCGCGCACGGTGACGGTCTTGGCGCGCGAGACGTCTTCGCGAAATTCCGGGATGCTCAAGCAGCCTTCGCTTCCACGCTGCCGGCCTTCTTTGCCGACGATCTCGGGGTTGATCAGCACCAGCTTTGCGTCCGGGTCTTCCTTGAAGGTCACATCCACCACTGCGATTCGTTTCGCAATGCCGATTTGGGGAGCCGCCAGGCCCACGCCACGAGCCGCGTACATAGACTCGAACATATCCTCGACGAGTTTCTTGATCTCCTCATCGAAGCGGGTCACCGTGGCCGCGGATTTTTCCAGAACAGGATCGCCGAATTTTACAATTGGATAAATCATCTTAAATTCGCGTTTCCGATTTATGCTTCGCTTGATTTTCTTCAGTAGTTTTTCAGCTGTTCCAGATAACCCTGAAAATTCCGTTTTGTTTCCTTCAGCGAGTCGCCGCCAAACTTCTCAAGCGCGCAGCGCGCCAGCGTCAACGCCACCATCGCCTCACCGGCAACACCGGCCGCGGGCACCACGCATACATCGGAGCGTTCGTAGGCCGCCTTCACCGGCTCACGCGTCTCGAAATCTACCGATTGCAACGGGCGCCGCAATGTGGAGATCGGCTTCAGATAGCCGCGAACGCGAATCTCCTGCCCGTTTGAAACGCCACCTTCAAGGCCGCCGGCGTTATTGCGTGTGCGCGTGAAACCTGCAAAATCGCGGCCACGCTGGTATCCAATTTCGTCATGCACCGCCGAACCCGGTGAATACGCCGCCCGAATTCCGCTTCCAATTTCGACCGCTTTCACGGCCTGCAGTGACATGACGGCCGCCGCCAGCAGCCCGTCCAGCCGCTCATCCCATTGCACGTAGCTGCCGAGGCCGGGGGGAACATTGCGCGCGACGACCTCAAAAACGCCGCCCACCGAATCTCCAGTGCGCAGAACCTTGTCGACCTCTTCTTTCATGCGCTGCTCGGCCCCCGCGTCGGCGCAGGAGAGCAAGACTTCGTCCTTGCGTGACAGTGGCTCAATCTGCTCCCAGCCAACTTCACGGTCGGCGATTGAAATCGATCCCACAGCAATCACGTGACTTAGAACTTCCATGCCCAACTCGCGCAACAACAGCTTGGCGAGTGCGCCAACGGCAACCCGCGCTGCTGACTCCCGCGCCGAAGCGCGTTCCAGAACATAGCGGGCTTCCGTGAAATCGTACTTCAAAGCGCCTGCCAGATCGGCGTGGCCGGGACGGGGCGACGCAACGCGCTTGTGTTTTTCGGGATCGCCCGGCTCAACCGGCAGAGACTCTTTCCAGTTCTGCCAATCCCGATTCGCCAGCAACACCGCAATCGGCGAACCGATCGTTTTGCCATGATGGACGCCGGAAAGAAAGTGCGCCCGGTCGGTTTCGATCTTCATGCGGCCGCCACGCCCGTAGCCCTGCTGCCGCCGCCACAGTTCATAATCGACAAATGCCTGATCTACTACCACGCCGGCCGGCAACCCGGAAAGAAAGGCAACCAGGGCTTCGCCGTGCGATTCTCCGGATGTGAAGTAGCGCAGCATGTAAAACAGGCATTGTAAATGAAGAGGAAGGGATCGGCTCTTTCTGATTTTCCACCCGTAAGCCCCGGTAATACAGGTACAATAAGCGAAGCTGGATTGCCGGCCGACCGGGCCAAATGCCAGATCCCGCGCGCACTTCGTCAAAAGAGACGCGAGGCATTCTGCGGTGTTAACCAGGGAAACTCTATCCTTTCATCCCGAAAGCGCGAAGCGCATTCGTTGCGTGATCTCCGACGATCACGAACTGGTACGCTACGGCGTGCGGCGGCTGCTCGAGGACACTCCTGATTTCGCGGTCGTCGCCGAAGCAGGCGACGCAGCCGAAGCACTGAAATTGACCTTGGAACACCATCCCGACCTGGTGCTGCTCGATGTCGCCATGCCCGGCATGTCCTCGTTCGAAGCCGGACGCCTTATTAAGGAGCATTGCTCCGATTCGCGAGTCGTCTATCTGACCATGCATGAGGACAAGGAGTATGTTCGCCAAGCGGTGCACTCAGGAGCCAGCGGCTACCTGCTGAAAGATGCTCCCACCCTTACGCTCTTGCGTGCGCTCCGGGAAGTAAGCCAGGGGGAACGCGCATGGAGCCCCCGGATTCGGGCGCAATTGAAACAGGATACGCCGCGTCGCATTGGCCAGGCGCAGGTGCCGCTGCGAAGAGGCGCACTGACCGCGCGCGAGCGCGAAGTGATGCGCTTGCTCGCCGAAGGACGCACGGTGCGGCAGTCAGCTACTAAGCTCGGAGTCAGCGTGAAAACCGTGGAAGCGCACAAGTTTAATCTCATGCGCAAACTCGACATCCACAACAAGGCGCAGCTTGTGACGGTTGCAATTCAAAGAAGAATTCTTCCGCTGCCCACCACAATTTAGCTCGGACTCAAACCCTCGGCGTTGCCAACTCGGCCAGCGTTGCCAGGTCGGGAACCTCAAGATCGGGATGCCCCATCGCCGCGCGCACAGCGCCCACTCCTGGCCGGGCAGACCTCCGATTCACCCATACCGTCGCAATTCCCAATGATCGAGCCGGAACGATGTCGTGATAAATACTCTGCGCGGCGTGTAGCAAGCGCTCAGGCGGCAAGGCCAGCCTGCGCAGCGCCAACTCGAAGTTGTGGATGGCGGGCTTGTAGCTCCCGGCCTGCTGGGCTGTGATTACGGCATCGAATTCCACGTCCAGGTGTTTTTGCGTGGCAGCAAATAGATCATCGTCGATGTTTGAAATCACCGCGAGTTTGAAGCGCTTCTTAAGCTGGTGCAGTGCGACGACTGTATCCGGAAAAGGCGACCACAAAGAGACCGATTCATGCAGCGAGCTTACTTCGGCGGGCGTGGCTACGAAATTCAGTCGATCCCCAAACGCCTGTACCACCGATTGCAGCACCTCCCGGTAGCTCCGGTATGGACCGCTTTCCGCCTCGGCCTCAAATTCCCCGTAGAGTTCAAGGATCGCAGCATCCGCCAAAGTTCGCTCATGGCGGGCAAGGACCATGCGCAGCACGGGCAGTATTCCCGACTCCCAATCAATTAGCGTGCCGTAGCAGTCGAAGCTGATGGTGGTAAAGGGCGAGAAATCCATACGAACGTGTGGAAGCGGGACTCCGTTCAGCTAAGCCTTCTGTTCGAACAGGTCAAGGTTAGGAGCGGCGCCGTTTGGCGGCTCAGGCGCGGCGGTGGTGGAGGGCGGCACAACTGGTTCTTCATCCGGCGTCTTTACAGTCGCAGCCTTCTCCCCCTGCGTAAATTTTCGCGAATCGAGCAGCGGGCGTCCCAGCGACGGGTTGTAGCTTGTCCACGGCCCTTCGAGTTCACTCTCGCGCGCGAAGTGGGCTCGCATTGCCTCCATCTTAGAGTCCAGGTCGTCCAGATAGTGCAGCATGAGTGCTTCCGGAAACATGGGCAACTTAGGCGATCCAAAATCATATTGGCCGTGATGACTGATGATCAGGTGTTCGAGCAGAGTCTTGAGCTCCGGCGGAAAATCGGGCAGTTTCGCCAGCTTCGCCTGTAACATCTCCAACTCGATGATCATGTGCCCCAGCAGTTGGCCCCGCGTCGTGTAAGAAAATGAACGCTTGTAGGTCAGCTCATCAATCTTCCCGATATCGTGGAGAAACGCGCCGGTCAGCAAGAGGTCGCGGTTGATCTGCGGATAATTGTGGCTCATCAGGTCGCAGGAGCGGAAGAGCGAGACAACATGATCGAGCAGTCCGCCAAGATACGCATGATGGAGCGTCTTCGCGGCCGGCGCGTTGCGGTAGCGCTCGGCGATCTCCGGGTCGGCCATGAACGATTCCACCAGGGCCTTCAGATGTGGATTCTGGAAGGTTCCAACAAAATCCGTAAGCGTTCGCCAGAGTTCGCCGATGTCCTTTGTGGTCTTGGGAAGATAGTCGGTGTAGTCAATCTCTGCTTCGCCCATGCGCCGGAGTTTATGAATCGTCAATTGAAAACGATTTTTGTATTTATTAATGAGACCTTTGATTTTGAGAAAGTCGTCCTGCTCGAAGGCCGCAATGAATTCTTCGACGTTGTCCCACATCTTGGCTTCGATCTGGCCGGTGCGGTCGGCCAAAACCAGCGCCAGGTAAGGCTCGCCGTTCTTCTTCGGCTTCACCTGCTTCGACGCCACCACGAAACTGGAGGTGATGATCTTGTTTTCCTGCTGAAGACAGTCGCAGATGAAAAACTCCTTCATGAGCCTCCTCAAATCAAGTTGCTGTGTGGAACCGAGTGCATGGAAAAGCCGTCATGCAACAGTCGTCATGCAACAGCCGTCCCGGATAGCCGCGATGAAACGCCGTGACGCATTGCGCCCGTCCGAAGAATGCATATCGCCCCGTAACACGGGCCGGCAGAACCGAATCTAAAATACTCCGAGCTTCTTCTTCTTTTTCAAGCTCTTCGAAGCGACTTCCTTCGCGGTAGTCTCGACGGGTTTGGTTTGGTTCGCGCTTGCCCCCGTGTCGAGGTAACCCGGCTTGATGTCGATGAACGCCTGCTCGCGCAGCGTCGTCAAATACGCGCGCAACGCGGGCTGCAGCCTCTGCATGTAGAGCGCATCCTGGATGCGCGGCTCGATGTCTTTCAACGGAGGAATCCCAGCCGTCTGGTGCTCGGTCACTTGCAGGATGACATAGCCCTGCTTGGTGCGAATCACGTCCGTGCTCTGACCCGCCTTTAAAGGAAAGACTCTATCTTCCAGTTCTTTGGCCAGCGTACCGCGATTGAAGTAGCTCAGGTCGCCACCCTCTTTGGCGGATGGTCCGTCGGAATACTTCTTTGCCAGATCCGCGAAGTTGCCGCCCTTGTGAATCTGCTCGAGAACATCCTGCGCTTTGGATTGCGCGGCGCCCAGGGCGGCTGTCATTTCCGCATCCGTCGGAGGTTCTGGTTTGCCATCCGGCCCGGCTGGCTTCGTTTGAGTTTTGGGCGCAATCAGAATCTCGCTCAGGCGTACCGCCTCCGGCCGCTCCATCTCCGCTCGATGATCGTTATAGAACTTGAGCTCATCATCCTTACCGATCGAGAGTTTCGAGCCCACTTCCTGCCCGATGACGCGCTGCGTAATGATCTGATTGCGCAGGTTCTGCTTGAACTCCTCATAGGAGGCCCCCTGTGCCTCCGCCGCCTTTTCGAGATCCTCCATGGTCTCGAGCTTCATCTCTTTCCGCATTTCATCCAGTTTCTTGATCAGTTCGGTGTCGCCCGTTATCCCGAGATCCTTGGCCTTTTGCAGCAGCAATTGCTGGTCGATCAGATCGCGCAAAACGTCGCCCTGCTTGTCGGCAAAGGCGCGGTCGGCGTTATTGGGTTCCTGCTGCTGGACCTCCTGCTTGAGCTGATCGCGGCTGCGAACATATTC
>JBAQJU010000358.1:0-12174 GCA_049300475.1 Terriglobales bacterium
GTATTACGCCGCGCAATTTACATTGCGAGCAGGATTGGGGAGAGCCCGTGGGCAGGGAAGTCTGGTGAGAAGTCTCTATGTTCCCGACACGGGACATCTCATAAAACTGGATTTCAATCCCCAGACAGGTCACGAGCAAGCCGGTTGGCGCCCCGCGATTGTACTTTCGCCAGCCAGCTATAACCGGCCAACGGGATTGGCAATTGTCGCGCCGATTACGAACCAGCAGAAAGGCTATCCCTTCGAAGTCGCTTTGCCCCCAGGGCTGAAAGTGACGGGCGTTGTCCTATCCGATGCCATCAAGAACGTAGACTGGCGGGCGCGCAACGCTCGATTTGTGCAAGCAGCGCCCCCCGAAGTATTAGCCGAGGTGCGGCAGCGGTTAGGGTTGCTGCTGGGTTTCAACCAATAGGAGATTCCACGCTGAAATTCGGAACGTTCTGGGGGCGACCCTAGAACGGAATATCCTCATCCGTAATCGGCCCTGAAGCTGGGGCCGAAGCTGGCGCGTGCTCGGCCTCGGGCACACTTTGATCGAAACTGTTTCCGGCTGATGCCGAAGCAGCCCGGGATCCACCCGCGTAATCGCCACCGCCACCTTCGCCACGTCCGCCGAGAAGTACGAGATCGTTCGCCACGACCTCGGTCATGTATTTCTTCTGGCCGCTGGTCTTGTCGTCCCAGGAGCGGGTTTGCAGGCGGCCTTCGATGTAGACTTTGCCGCCCTTCTTCAGGTACTCCCCGGCAATCTCAGCCAGGCGCTGCCAGAGCACGACGTTGTGCCATTCCGTGCGGTCCTGCCACTGCCCGTCTTTGCCCTTGAAGCGCTCATTGGTGGCCAGGGTAATCTTCGCCACTGGCGTGCCTTGCGGCGTGTACTTCACTTCGGGATCTTTGCCGAGATTGCCAATCAGGATGACTTTGTTCACGCTTTTCATGAGAGCGGGCTCCTTCGCAGCTGACTGTGATGACGCTCACTATAACAGAATCTCCGGTGGACTGGCCCGTAGCGAACGCACATGGAAAATGTGACGAATCCAAACGAAGACTTGTCATCCTGAGCGCAGGGGGAGCGTGCGAAGCAAAGCTCCCGTGGAGTCGAAGGACCCCTGCCCCCTTGCTCTCAGTAATGCGGCGTGATCTGTCGTCAACTCGGCCTCTAAACAAAAATCCTAAACAGCATGAAGTAAACGATCACGCCCGTCACCGACACATACAGCCACAACGGATACGTCCAGCGCGCAATCGCCCGATGCCGGTCAAACTGTTCGCGCAAGCCGCGCGAGAGCGTCATGAGGACCATCGGCACGATCACAATCGCCAGAGTAATGTGCGAATAGAGGATGCTCAGGTAGACCGTCCGAATCCACCCCGTGCCGCGAAAATAGACAATCCCGCCATGGCCAGGCCAGTGGTAATAGAGGTAGCAGGCGAGGAAGATGGAAGAGGTAATGAAGGCCGCGATCATCACGGCCCGATGCGCCGCCATCTTGCCGCGGGCAATCAATGTCCGTCCTGTGACCAGCAGTACCGCGCTGCATCCGTTTAAGGTGGCGTTGATCTTGGGGAAGATGGAATAGTCGGTCATGGCGATGTTTAGTTTTGTACGAGGAAGAAGCCGATTTGGCAAGCAATCTTATCGAGTCGGTCTTGGTTCAGCTACGAGCTCCGAGCCGCGAGCCCCGGGCTAAGATCGGGTGCTCGGAACTCGCAACTCGTAGCTCGAAGCTCGTTCTTCCGCTAGAATATAACCACAATGTCAGATGTGGGAACTTTGCAGCCGGTCGATCCCGAGCCTGCGCCGGCACAAAAAACTTCGCATCCCTTGCCCGTAGTCGCTGTCTGGGTACGTGACCTTCTAGTTTCGCTCGCCATCTCTGCCTTTATCATCATCTTTCTCTATCAACCGGTGAAGGTCGAAGGCACCAGCATGATGCCCGGACTCGAAGACCAGGAGCGCATCTTCGTCAACAAGTTTGTCTATCGCTGGGAGCCGATCGAGCGCGGCGACATCGTTGTCTTCCGCTATCCGCGCGACACCTCGAAGAGCTACATCAAGCGCGTCATCGGCGTTGCCGGAGACCGCATCCGCATCGAAAACGGCCAGGTCTACGTCAACAACCATGCTCTCGACGAAGACTACGTCCCCAGCGAATATGCCGACGCCCGCTCCTATCCGGAGGTCGTCGTCCCCGCCAATAGCTACTTCGTGCTCGGCGATCATCGCACCATGTCGAACGACAGCCGCGACTTCGGCCCAGTCAACGAGCGCTACATCTACGGCAAAGCCGTGTTTGGATACTGGCCGATGGAGAAGCTGGGAAGGCTGCGGTAAAGCTTTCGCAATGGCATTGCCCTAATTCCGGTTTCATCGTATCTTGGGGCCATGGAAGTCCAATTCAAGCCGGACCTGCAAGCGCGCCTAACGCAGCGAGCGGCCCAGCAAGGCCTTAACCCGAATGAGGTCGTGCAGGATGTCGTGGCGCGTTACTTCGAGGAAGAGGACCGTTTCGTCGAGGCCGTGAAACGGGGCGAGGCCGCTTTGGAGCGGGGCGAATTCCTCACTCATGAGCAGGTTGGCGAGCGGCTGCGGCGCTTTCTGCAACCCTGATGCAAGTCCGTTGGTCTGTGCCCGCAGCGGAGGATCTGGAACGCATCTGCGCCTGGATAGAGCGCGACAACCCCGAAGCCGCCCGACGTGTAGCGAGGATCATTTACGACGGCTGCGGTCAGTTGAAGCATTTCCCGAATCTTGGAAGGGCCAGCAGCCGTATGAGCGGACGGCGCGAACTGGCATTTCCGCCGCTGCCCTACATCGCCGTGTATCAGATCAAGGGAAACGCTGCCGAAATCTCACGGATTTTTCACGGGGCGCAGGATTGGCCTTAGAATGAATCGGATTGCAACTTGATTGACAAATACGAGTCTCGAAGGATCAGAGTGGATATCCGACACGTGCCATGCAAGTGTGGGATCCCATCGGAATTAAAGACGAGCCAAATGCACAGGACGAATACGACGGCTATCTGGGAAACGTATACGAGTTGCTTATTAGTGGCGCTCCAGATGAACGCATCGCTCAGTACCTGGTCAACGTTGTTACCGAACGCATGGAACTTCCCGCCAAGATTGAAGACATGGCGCATACGGTTGCGGCTCTCCGCCGCATTCAAGTTCCGGTGAAGTAAATTCCGCAATCCACAGCCCCCTCTGCTAAACTTCGTAAAATCCACTCCCGGGAGTGACAATGCAAGCTACGCTTGCCCTCGAAGACGGCAGGGTCTTCCGAGGCAAAGGCTACGGCGCCAAAGGCGAGTGCTCCGGCGAAGTCGTTTTTAATACTTCCATTACCGGCTACCAGGAAATTTTCACCGACCCTTCCTACGCCGGACAGATCGTCGTTCTGACCAACCCTGAAATCGGCAACTACGGCACCAATCCTGAAGACAGCGAAGCCATCCGCCCCTACATCGAAGGGCTGATCGTCCGCGAGTTCTCCAAAGTCAGTTCCAACTGGCGCTCGCAGCAGGTCACCGACGAGTTCATGGAGCAGTTCAAAATTCCCGTCCTCGCCGACATCGACACGCGCGCCCTGGTCCGCCATCTGCGCACCTACGGCGTAATGCGAGGCGTGATCTCGACGCTGGAAGACGACGCCGATAAACTGGTCGCCAAAGCCCGCGCCATCCCAAAAATGGACGGCCAGGACCTAGCCAAAGTAGTCAGCACGAAAAATACCTACGTCTGGGAAACGGGTGAACGCTCGCACCTCCCTGACGAAATCGTCGGCGTGAAAGACGAGCCGCCACGCTTCCACGTAGTCGCCTACGACTACGGCATCAAGCAAAACATCCTGCGCAAACTGCGCGGCGAAGGCTGCAAAGTAACGGTCGTCCCCGCGCAAACCACCGCCGAAGATGTGCTGGCCCTGAAGCCCGACGGAGTCTTTCTCTCGAACGGCCCCGGCGACCCCGAGCCCTGCACGTATGCGGTCGACAACATTCGGCGCCTGATGGGACGCCAGCCAATCTTTGGAATCTGCCTGGGACATCAGCTCACCGGCATCGCTCTGGGAGGGAAAACCTTCAAGCTGAAATTCGGCCACCACGGCGGCAACCATCCGGTAAAGCAGTTGCAAAGCGGGAAAGTAGAAATCACCGCCCACAATCACAACTTCGCGGTCGACCCAGACTCGCTCCCGCAAAGCGAAGTGGAACTGACCCACATGGACCTGAACGACTCGACGCTTGAAGGCATGCGGCATCGAAATTTGCCGCTTTTCACCGTGCAGTATCACCCGGAGGCGGCACCGGGGCCACATGATTCACACTATCTGTTCAAGGATTTCGTGAAGATGATGGAGGAGTGCAAGCGGTGACAATGGCCTCGGTCGCGGACAGCGATTCCAACGGTCGAACCTTCGGCTGGCTCGTTCGACGGGTGTTGCTTTATGTCGGTTTGGCCTTCGGCGCGCTCACGATATTTGCGCTTTTTTTCGCACTATGTATTCGGCTGGGTGTTCTAGACAAAGTCAATGGTTGGTTTAAGGACGGTTGGATCGGGTTCTTGGTTTACACCGTTTTGCTCTTTTGGATTACGGTCAGGCAATCGGCGCAGCGTTGGTGCCACTGGAGTTTCTGGTTTGCGATTACTTGTCTGCTGACTATTCACTGTCTTGCGTTCGTCGCCATCTTGCGAATATATCCGGACTGGCGCGTGATTTGGTTCTGGCCGATCACTGTTGTTGAGGCCGGAATATTCGGGGGCACATTGGTGTGGCTGTTTCCGGAGAAGCGCCCAAGAATGAAGGGATAAGAGGCTTTGAAAGGGCACGCCTTCAAGGCGTGCCGTAAAAGCCATTAGAATTGACGCGGCTTTAGCCGCTGGGGGACTGCCGAGTGAAGCCGAAACGCGAGCACGCCACCAACAACGGCCAGACCTACGTGATCACTTCGTCGACCTGGGAGCGGCGTGAACTATTCCGGAACGAGCGATGGGCAGAGCTTCTCATCGACACAATCTATAACTACCGCGGCCAAGCCTACCTCCTCCACGAATTCGTCATCATGCCCGACCACATCCACGCCCTGCTGACGCCGCTCACCAGCCTGGAAAAGGCAGTTCAATTCATCAAAGGCGGATTCTCCTACCGGGCAAAAAAGGAACTCGGCTCAAACATGGAAGTCTGGCAGAAAGGATTCCAAGATCATCGCATTCGCAATGCGAGCGATTATGTAATACACGTTTCCTATATCCATAACAATCCGGTCGAGGAACACTTCTGCGAGCGCCCGGAAGAATGCCCATACTCCTCCGCCCACCCTGGTTTTGAGTTGGACGCAGTCCCTCAGGGGCTAAAGCCCGAAAGTTTTGGTGAGCCCGATGCGGCACGCCTTGAAGGCGTGCCCTTTCAAGGCAAAGTCTCAAATCAGGTCGAACAGGGCCGCGCGCCTGAAAACGCGCCCCCGCGAAACAAACCCGAGCCAATTCCCTTGCAAACCAAGGCCAAGAGCGCCTAATGCCCAAACGAACTGACATCTCGAAAATCCTGATCCTCGGCTCCGGCCCCATCGTCATCGGACAGTCCGCCGAGTTCGACTACTCCGGCACGCAGGCCTGCAAGGCGCTCAAATCGGAAGGCTTTGAAGTCGTGCTCGCCAACTCGAACCCGGCCACCATCATGACCGATCCCGAGTCGGCCGACCGCACTTACATCGAGCCGCTCACCCGCGAATATCTCGAAGAGATCATTCGCATCGAGCGGGAAATGTCCCCGTCCGCGGGCTTTGCCGTGCTGCCCACCGTCGGCGGCCAAACCGCGCTCAATCTTGCTATTGAACTCGCCGACGGCGGCGTGCTCGAAAAATACAACGTGCAATTGATCGGCGCGCAGATCAGCGCCATCAAGAAGGCAGAAGACCGTCTCTTTTTCAAAGACGCCATGCAGCGCATCGGCCTCGACGTCCCAAAGTCGGCGCTCGTCAACAACCTGAAGGACGGCATCGAGTTCGCCGGCAAAATTGGTTTTCCGGTCATCATTCGTCCATCGTTCACGCTCGGGGGTACCGGCGGCGGCATCGCTTACAACCGCGAAGAGTTGATGGAAGTCCTTGCCCGCGGCCTCGACCTCTCGCCTGTCCACGAGTGCCTCATCGAAGAGTCCGTCCTCGGCTGGAAAGAGTACGAACTCGAGGTGATGCGCGACACCAAAGACAACGTCATCATCATCTGCTCGATCGAAAATTTCGACCCCATGGGCGTGCACACCGGCGACTCCATCACCGTCGCCCCCGCCCAAACGCTAACCGACCGCGAATATCAAATGATGCGCGACGCCTCGATCGCCGTTATTCGCGAGATCGGAGTAGAAACCGGCGGATCGAACATTCAGTTCGGCGTGAATCCCGCGACCGGCCGCATGGTTGTCATCGAGATGAACCCGCGCGTCTCGCGCTCGTCGGCGCTGGCATCAAAAGCCACCGGCTTCCCGATCGCCAAGATCGCAGCCAAACTAGCCATCGGCTACACGCTCGACGAAATTCCCAACGACATCACGCGCATGACGCCCGCCTGTTTCGAGCCCACGCTCGATTACGTGGTCGTCAAAATTCCGAAGTGGCAATTCGAGAAATTTCCCGGCGCCGACGAAAGTCTCGGGCCGCAAATGAAGTCAGTGGGCGAAGTGATGGCCATCGGCCGCACCTTCAAAGAGGCGCTGCAAAAAGGCGTCCGCGCGCTCGACACCGGCAAGAAAGTCGGCTCTGAAAAAATCGAGCCGAAAATCCTGACGCAACGCCTGGTTACCCCGCACCCCGAGCGTCTTTCTTATGTGCGCTACGCCTTGCGGCAGGGCCACACCATCAAGCAAATTGCAAAGATGACCTCGATCGACCCCTGGTTCCTCTACCAGCTAAAAGAAATTAACGACATGCAGTTGGAGCTGGAAAAGCACCCGATGGAGAGCGTCCCGCCCGAGATCGTGCACGAAGCCAAGCGCATGGGCTTTTCCGACGGCCGGCTCGCGCTAACGTGGCGCCTCGACGGCAAAGGTGGACAGGAAAAGGTCCGCCACTTCCGCAAAAAACACAAGATCAAGCCGGTCTACAAGCGTGTCGACACCTGCGCCGCCGAATTTGAAAGCTACACGCCCTATCTTTATTCGACCTACGAAGAAGAAGACGAAGCCGCGCCGACAGCAAAAAAGAAAGTAGTAATCCTCGGCTCCGGCCCCAACCGCATCGGGCAGGGAATCGAGTTCGACTACTGCTGCTGCCACGCCAGCTACGCGCTGCGCGAAGATGGTTACGAGACCATCATGATCAACTGCAATCCCGAGACCGTTTCCACCGACTACGACACCAGCGACCGCCTTTACTTCGAGCCTCTCACGCTCGAAGACGTCTTCGCGATCTGCGAACACGAAGCGAGCGCCGGCGCGCCCGTGGGCGTCATCGTTCAATTCGGAGGCCAGACTCCCCTCAATCTTTCCCTTCCGCTGAAAGCCGCGGGAGTAAACATCATCGGCACCTCGCCCGAATCCATCGACCTGGCCGAAGACCGCAAGCGCTTCGGCGCACTGCTCGAAGAACTCGATATCCCGCAAGCTCCTGGAGCCATGGTCACCTCCGCCGAAGCCGCCGTCGAAGCGGCCAAGCACATCGGCTTCCCGGTTCTGGTCCGCCCCTCCTACGTTCTCGGAGGCCGAGCCATGGTGATCGCCTACGACGAAGACACAATCACGCAGTACATGAAGCAGGCTGTGGAATATTCGCAGGATCGTCCAGTCCTGATCGACAAATTTCTGGAAGACGCCATCGAGGTCGACGTGGACGCGCTCTCCGACGGAGAAGACGTAGTCATCGGCGGCATCATGCAGCACATCGAAGAAGCCGGCATCCACAGCGGCGATTCGTCCTGCGTGCTCCCGACGGTAGACATCCCCGAAGCGCAGCTCAATGTAATGCGCGACTACACTTTCAAACTAGCCCGCGCCCTAAAAGTAATCGGTCTGATGAACGTCCAATTCGCCATCCCGCGCGGCGCTGCCCATCGCGGCAACGGCAATCAGGAATCGAAAGTTTATGTTCTCGAAGTCAACCCCCGTGCCTCGCGCACCGTCCCTTACGTTTCGAAGGCCACCGGCGTCCCCATGGCCAAAATCGCTGCCCGCCTGATGACCGGCCGCAAGCTCCGCGAATTTCTCCCAGAGTACATCGAGCAAGCGAAAGACCTCGACACCGGCCGCAACTACTTTGTGAAGTCTCCAGTTTTCCCTTGGTCAAAATTCCCAGGAGTCGATACCGTACTAGGCCCCGAGATGCGCTCCACCGGCGAAGTCATGGGAGTAGCGGACAACTTCGGTGAAGCCTTCGCCAAAGCGCAAATCGCCGCCGGCCAGAAGCTTCCCACACAAGGCACGGTCTTCATCAGTGTTACTGACCACGACAAGCCGGGAGTCACCGAAGTCGCCCGCCGTTTCGTCGACATGGGTTTCAAACTGGTAGCGACCCACGGCACCGCCGACAAACTCGAAGAAGCCCACCTTGTAGTCGATCGCGTCTACAAAGTGAAAGAAGGCCGCCCCAACGCCGTCGACCTGATCAAAGCCGATCGCATTCAGCTCATCATCAACACGCCCCACGGTCCCGACCCGTATTTCGACGAGAAAGCTATTCGTCGCGCCGCCGTCACCGCCCGTATTCCGACGATCACAACGCTCTCGGCCGCAAGAGCCGCCGCCGAAGGCATTGCAGCGCTGCAGCGCGGAGAAGTGCGGGTGCAGGCCTTGCAAACGCTGCATGCGGAGAAGGCAGCTACTTCACGATGACGGAGTCTTCCATCCCGAACCGCGCTCCCACTCCCGTCTGCACTCTTTCTGAAGCGCTTCTGCTCAACTACACAATCAATAGCCGCGATCTAATCCTGAAGTAGCGCCGCCCGCGAACCCAGCTCTATAGGCAGACGGCACACCGGCCGCGCACGTCTTTATGGGCCCGCAATTCTGCCTGAATCCTTTTCCGAAAACCCGCGCTCTTCCCATATAGAGGGAACCGTGAACACAACCAGCATCTCGACCGCGGTCCGCAGCGCGCCAAACTACCAGTGGATCGACGTCCGCTCCCCCGGCGAATACGCCTCCGGCCATATCCCCGGAGCCGTTAACATTCCCATGGACCAGATCGAGGCCCGCCTCGACGATCTCCTTCCCGCCGCGCCCATCCTCTTAGTCTGCCAGGCCGGCAAGCGCGCCCGCATGGTCGCCGACCTGCTCGAGCCATGCCGCAGCGACGTCACCGTCCTCGACGGAGCGACCGCGGCCTGGGCCGCCGCCGGCCTGCCACTCGTCACCAGCGTAAAGTCGCGCTTCTCGCTCGAACGCCAGGTCCGCCTTATCGCCGGTCTTCTGGTTCTCATCAGCGTCTTCTTATCGCTCACCGTAAATCGCAACTGGATCTTCCTCACGGCCGCTGTAGGTGCGGGCCTGACCTTCGCCGGCCTGACCGACATTTGCATGATGGCCAGCCTGCTGATCCGCATGCCGTGGAACCAGCCGCGACTAACGCGCGCCAAGGACTCGGCCGTCAACCCGCGGCCATGCAACCTGTGACCGCAGTCACAATCGCCCGTAGCCACAGCTGAAATAATGAAGAGTGAACCCCGAATCGCCGAATTTCGAAAGGCTGGTCAACCAGCACAAAGACGCGGTCTACCGCCAAATGCTGCGCGTCTGCGGCAACCACGCCGACGCCGAGGACGTTCTGATCGAGGCGCTGCTCAAGGCCTACCGCCATCTCCATCAACTCCAGCACTCCGCCGCGTTCCGCGCCTGGCTCGCCAAAATCGCCAGCCGAGTCTGCTGGCAGCTGCGGCAGCGCGAAGCCCTCATGCCACTGCTCCAACTCTCCGAACTGGAAGAGCAGGGCACGGAAATCGCCTCCACCGAATCGCCCATCGACGCGCAGCTGGCGTTGGCGGAGATGAAAACCTTGCTGCTGGCCGCGATCGCGGGCCTTTCGCCCGAGTACCGCAGCGTCTACGAGATGCGCGACCTGCAAAACATGCCGGGCGACGAGGTCGCCCAGAAACTCAAAATCTCGCGAGCCGGCATGAAGTCGCGTCTCCACCGCGCCCGCGCGCTGGTCCGCCAGCAACTCGACGGCGTGCTCACACGCAAAAGCGCAAAGGAAGAAGCAAAACTAATCACGCAATCGTAACGACAGTCCGGAGCTCAAGCTCCAGGGAGCAATCATGATCGAAGTCCAAGTCGAGCATCTCGGAGCCGTTCAATTTGAAATCAAAGCCCGCCAGCACGTGATCGCGTCCGACCAGCCCGCCGAAAACGGTGGTTTCGACGAAGGCATGACCCCGCCTGAACTCATGCTCGCCTCGCTCGGTGCATGCGCCGCGTTCTACGCTGCCGCATATCTGCGCAAGCACAAACTCGCCGAAGAGGGAACAAAAGTCCGCGTAACGGCTGACAAGCGTAAGGATCCGCCGCGCCTCGATGATTTCCGCATTTTCGTTGACGTGCCCGCTGGCCTCGACCCCAAACATCTCGCCGGGCTCGATCGTGCGGTGCATCAGTGCCTGATTCACAACACCCTGCTCCATCCGCCCTCGATCGCGATCGAGATTCGTAGTCCGGCGTTGACAGTCTGACCGCGCCGCTTCGGCGCGCGAACGATTCCGCGGGGTACTTCATCGAGCCAGCAGATGACAGCCCTCCCAGCCCCCGTGCATAATCGTTACTGACCCGCATGGCGAATCTCAAAACTCAGTTTGCCATCACCTCCATCCTCGGCCTTCCCATTCTTATTGCCGCGGCCATTTTCGGCCCGACGGCGTTTGATCTCGCTTTCCACCACCGTCCCCCCGAGCGTTATCTGATACCTGCCGGCTTCACGGGCTGGGTCCGCGTCGACTACCGCCAGAAGAACGCGCCGCCGCTGCCCTCCGAGGACGGACACCGCCTGTTCAAGCTCAATGCGCAAGGAACAGCCGCGACTTCTTCCGACCCGCCTAGCGGCCATGGCAAAGACGATTTCTTTTATTACGCTCCCGGCCGCCGCACCCCGCTCTCAAACGCAGGCGTTTGCAAGGGCGGTATGATTTGGGAAGTGCAAACCATGGTGGACGAGCGCACCTCGATACCCTACACGCGCTTCTTCGTCGGCACCGAAGATCAGTACCGCCAGGTGGTCGATCCCTTGCAAAAGTTTGTGCCCAGCTGCGATTAGGGAAGCTCTGATCAAGTAGCCGCGGTCCTCCGTTCACCGCTGTGAACCCTGTGGTTTATGCTTCTTGCCGACACTTAATCAGACCTTCCTTACGCTAAGACCTTGTGCAGTCTTCGTGATTGCGACGACTTCCCGTCTGTCACCCTGAGCGGAGATGGCCGCCCCGTTTAGGAGCGGCCACCGGAGTCGAAGGGCCCCTATTCCGCGACAACTCGTACCGGCAGAAGCTGTTAAGCTAGCACCCAGAAGCCAGGAGCTGCCTCATGCTTTTATCCGGAATCTTTCCGCCCATCACCACGCCCTTCTATCCTGACGGGCAGGTCTACTACAAAAAGCTCGAGTCGAACGTCGAACGCTATTCGCGCACACCCGTCGCGGGGATCGTCGTCCAGGGCTCAACCGGAGAAGCCATCCTGCTCTCCGATCAAGAGCGCCGTGACGTCTTCAAGAGCGCGATCGCCGCCGCCGCGCCGCACAAAGTTATGATCGCCGGTACCGGCATCGAGTCCGCCATCGAAACGCTGCGCCTCACCGAATACGCCGCCACGCTCGGCTACGACGCCGCCATGGTCCGCACCCCGCACTACTACAAAAAGCAGATGCACCCCGCCAACCTGCTCGCCTTCTATCGCACGGTGGCCGACCAGTCTCCGCTGCCCATCGTCATCTACAACTTCCCGCAGGCCACCGGGTACGACATTCCCGCCGAAGTCGTGATTGAACTGTCTAATCATCCGAACATCATTGCCATCAAGGAATCCAGCGGCAACCTCGACAAAGTGAAAGCCATGGTGGATGGCACGCGCCACGTGAAACGCACCGCTACCGTAACCGAAACATTCGCGGCGGTGACTCCGCGCCTGATCAAAGCCGCCGAGGCCGAGGCAGTTGCGAAGCAGGAAAAAGAGAGCAGGGAACTGGTGAGTGTAGCCTCGCT
>JBAQJU010000359.1:0-4066 GCA_049300475.1 Terriglobales bacterium
GTGTTGTAGCGGTGCTTTTGGCGCGAACTTCCAAGCGTCCTGTAACGTCGCTTCCTTCGCAATGAACGGTAAAGGGAACCTCTGCGCTCGCGAGTCCCAGATTTTCCAGCGTAACGGTGAGCATCTGCGCGCCTTTTTCACCTGTCCACGGGTGCACCGACTGCACGCGAAAATCGGGCAGGCCGCGATCATGGTAGACCCAATCGTCAAAAAACCAACCCAGGTCGCGTTTGGCAGCGGTTTCGATCAGTGCTTCCACATACTTTGGATCTTTATCTTCAGCGGCCCGGTACTTGCCAATCGCGGACTTCAGCGCGTCGTCGCCCACCATGTCGCGCAGCATCCACCAGACATAGGCTGCTTTGCTGCGATAGTAAATTTCGTCAAACGTGGTCGCCAGTGGTTGTCCGGGGTCCTTCCCCGGCGCGGCAGCGAGATCTTTTTCGGCATCCAGAAACTCCGCACGATGATTGCCTATGAGATCGAGCGCGGCCTGGCGTCCGCCTTGCCGCTCGCGATAAACGGATTCCGCGAAGTGTGCCAGACCTTCGTAAACCCACGGATGCGGGGAGGGGAGCGCCGAGTGAACCAGTTCATGCACCAGGTTTATGCCAGCGAGCTTCGTATCCTCGCCGGTCAGCGATACCATTAATAAGGTACCGCTCTCAAACGGAGCCGCGTGTGGGTCGGCAAAGTCGGCGATCGCAATCGGAGCGCTCGGTTTGCCAAACCATTCGGTTACAAACTTCGTCGCTGGTTGGAGCGCGCTCGAATATTTTTCCGCGCCCGATTCGTGGCCTCGCAGACTGAACAGCTCTAGTGGCAGCTTGGAGTCATCCACATATTCGCCCATCGCGAACGTTGGAGCGACGGTTCCCAGCGGATTCCATTCGCACTTCACGTGGATCTCGCGGCCCGTGCCTTGTGCGCCAGCCTTGCTTGCCCCGTCGCCGCAGAGGAGAATTGGGGCAGCATCGCCTGGCATACTCTCCGAGGTAAGCGACAGTTTGAATTCGCTGGCTGCTTCGCGCGCCTTCCATCGATCAGCCACCTCAAACAAACTGTTGCCTTCGGAGAAATCGGCCGACTCGGTTGTAATGGGATACCACGTCACATATCCCGCGCCGCGCACCGCCGTGAATGATGCGCCAATGTGGTCCCAACTCGTACGCCGTGCGATCTCTGTCGGCACGCCCACTCGCGTGAGGCGAGTCATGTCCAACGGAATCACGCCTTCGTAGCCAATCTCCAGTTCCACCGAATCTTTGGGAGTGACGGCGGCGGGCAGGGTGACGATCGCTTCAGAGAGCGCGCCGGTGTGGTCGATGTCCGAAGTATAAGGTTGCGAAACAAACTGGACGCCCTTGCCATTCACGCGAATGGCGCGCCAGTTAAGGGAAGACGAAATCTGCAGGGCGACAACTTTTTGCGGCTCGGTGGAATCGTTGCGCAACGTGATCTTGCCGCGCGCGCCGAGGCGTTGCTGCTCCGGCTCAAGACGCACTTCCAAGTCATACTTCGTGATCGTAAACGCCTCGCGATTCAGGGCAGTAGCGTAAAGGCTGGAACCGCAGAGGACACAGAGAACACAAAGAAATCTCATGATTGTTTCGATGCGCCTAACCGTCTCTGGCGCACGACTTCATACAATACAATTCCGGCCGCCACAGAAACGTTCAGCGACGGCACCTGCCCCAGCATCGGAATCGAGACGAGAAAGTCGCAGTGTCTGCGCACCAGGTCGTGGAGTCCCTTGCCTTCGGCTCCGAGTACGACCGCGCAATGCATCTTGTAATCGACCTGATCGTAGGTCTGCTGACCGCGTTCGTCCAGGCCTACGATCCATAGGTCCTTCGCTTTCAATTCCTCCAGAGTGCGCGAGATGTTTGTCACTTTCGCCACCGGAAGATGCTCACTCGCACCGGCGGAAACTTTTGCTACGGTGCCGGTCACGGCCGCGGATCGGCGCTCGGGAATCACTACGCCGTCCGCGCCCGCAGCATCCGCCGTGCGCAGGATCGCTCCCAGATTGTGCGGATCTTCGACGCCATCGAGCACGACAATCAACGAATGTTCGCCGCGCCGCGCGGCCACCAGGTCATCCAGATCGCTATATTGTTTTGCCGAAGTGGCCGCCACCACTCCCTGATGCGCGGTGTTGGCGGCAAGGTCATCCAGTTCCATGCGCGACAAAACGCGCACCGGCACGCCAATTTTGCGGCACTCGTCGATCACCCGCTGCAGACGAATGTCTTTGCGCTCCTTGGCGACCGCTACCCACTCGAAGGCTCGTCCGCGCGCCTTGAGCGCTTCGGAAACGGTATTGATACCGTAGAGAATGTTCACGCGCATCAGTGTATCGCGACCAAGCATCGAGATGCCCGCGCGCGGTCTACATGGCCTGCGCCATACAACCCAGCGTTGGTTCCGGGGCGCCCGAGCGCGAGACCCGCTCGGAACAGCCCGGCGCTACTCATGCGATTTCGAGAACGAATCCGTCTCGGTGCTAGACTGAAAATATTCCGGAGCCTTCTTTGAACGCTGTCTACATACTCTCCGCCGTGCGCACGCCGATTGGGAAATTCGGAGGCTCGCTGGCCTCGCTGACCGCGGCGGACATGGGCACCACGGCCGCGAAGGCAGCGCTCGAACGCGCCCGAGTCCAACCCACGCAGATTGAAGAGACCATCTTCGGGAACGCGCGCCAGGCGGGCGGCGGCCCCAATCCGGCCCGGCAAATCTCGATCCGCAGCCGAGTGCCCCAGGAAGTTCCCGCCTACACAGTGAACAAAGCCTGCGCCTCGGGCATGAAGTCGATTGCACTGGGCTACCAGGAAATCGCCACCGGCAATTTGGAGTGCGTGCTGGTTGGTGGAACTGAATCGATGTCGCGCCTTCCTTATTATCTCGAGGGCGCGCGCTGGGGATATCGCCTCGGCAATCAGGAACTGGTCGATGGCATGTACCGCGACGGTTTTTTCTGTCCCCTGGCGAAAATGGTGATGGGTGAGACGGCTGAAATTCTAGCCGTGCAGTACAAAATCTCGCGCGAAGAACAAGACCAGTTCGCCCTTACTTCGCAACAACGCGCTGCAGCCGCTCAAGCGGCGGCCCGCTTCGACTCCGAAATTGTTCCCGTCACGATAGAAGGGAAGAAAGCCGCCATTGTGTTTACGCGCGATGAACACCTGTTTCCCGGCGCGTCGATGGAGAGGATGGCCAAGCTGCCGCCGGTCTTTTCGAAGACCGGAACCATTACCGCCGCGAATTCCTCGGGCATCACCGATGGAGCGGCCGCCGTGGTGCTCGCCAGTGAAAAGTTTGCGACCCGGAATAATCTCAAGCCCTTGGCCCGAATTCTGGGGACGACCTCTGCGGGCGTCGATCCCCGCATCATGGGCATCGGGCCCGTTCCCGCCATCCGCAAGCTCGAACAAAAACAGGGCATCAAACTTTCCGACTTCGATCTTGTCGAACTCAACGAAGCCTTCGCGGCCCAGGTTCTGGCTTGCGATCGCGAGCTTCATCTTGACCGCGAGAGGCTCAACGTGAATGGCGGAGCGATCGCTCTCGGCCATCCCATCGGCTGCACCGGGACGCGCATCACGGTTACCCTGTTTCACGAAATGCTGCGACGCAAAGCTCGCCTCGGCCTGGCAACTCTGTGCGTCAGCGGAGGCATGGGCATGGCGCTCGCCATCGAAAACGTCGCCTGATCAAGTAAGCTTACACACACGACTGCTGGGCCTCATGCCGATTTCAATATGCTGGTTTTTTGCTGTTCCGGCGCTAGAACAGCGTGCCGAGGGCGCGACAATTTTTGTGCAATCATCTTGCCAAGCTCAATTGCCGGGTGCTCAAAGCCATGGTAGAGCACGACCGGGATGATCAACCACATCAGCCAGAAGAGTAGCCAGCTATCGTGCTCGGTGAGCGCCCACCAAATGAAAAACGCGTGGCCAAGATAGATGCCGTACGAATAAGTGGCAATACGATTGGCAACAAATTTCAGCGGGCGGAAAGTAATCTCCTTGAAAAACGGGATGCCGAAGCCGAGCAGCAGGCA
>JBAQJU010000360.1:0-5416 GCA_049300475.1 Terriglobales bacterium
TTTATTGCGTTGCCGGCAGGCGTCGCTCGCATGCCGCGCGGGAAATTCCATATCTACACATTTCTGGGGTCGTGGCCATGGTGTTTGGCGCTGGCCTGGTTTGGAATGAAGCTGGGTGAAAACTGGCGCTCCTTGGGAAAGTACTTCCACAAGATGGATGCTGTGATCGGTGTAATACTGCTAGTCGGTTTTGCGTGGTTCGTCTGGTCGCACTGGCAGAACCGGCTGCGGACGGACGCAAACTAGACGGACGTCGGCCAGGATTTTACGGCTCCGCCAGCCTCGCCAATTGCGATGCTACGATCTTCCACTCACCATTTCGCCGGAGTAAAACATCGAGATAAATGTAGCGCGCAGCGAATCGCTTTCCCTCCGCTTCGACCTCGTCGGACTCCGAGCCGTGGACGACGGCGGTGTCGCCGAACAGACGAATCTTCCGCCTCGTAGAAACGATCGAAGGGTAGCGGATCGCTCCGGTGAGGAGCTTTTCGAGGATCGCCTCTCGGCTCTGCGGATTGCCAGAGTCGTCATATTGAACGTAGTCATCCGCAAAAATCTGGAATAGCGCTTCGAGATCCGCGTTCATCAAAGCCTTATCCCCGGCTTCAAAGAGTGCCAGAATTTGCTGTTCATCGAATGCCAGCGACATTGCTCAACTCCAACGATTTTCCGGTGCGCGTTTGTGACTGGTCATCGCCGGTCCCTTTCGGAGACGCGCACAATGTGGTATCTCTCGAACGGTGACGCTTTCAGGCTCATGACATGGGATTTCTAAGTTATCTATTTTATCCGTGGGGGCTGCTGCTGCAGGGCCTGGCGATTGTGCACTTTATCCGCCGCCGCCCGGATACCTATTGGATCTTCATCATTTTGTTTCTGGGGCCGCCGGGCGCGATCATCTACCTGGCCGTCGAAGCGCTGCCTGACGTCGGCCTGATCGGACAGTCCTTCAAAGTTTTGCCCCGCCGCAAGCGCATCCGCGAACTGGAAGTCGCGATCCGGGACAATCCTTCCGCCGGCAATTACGAAGAACTCGGCGGTCTTTACATGGACGACGGCAACTTCGCCGCGGCTCGCGCGGCATTTGACCGGGCGATTGCTGCCCGCGCCGATACGCTCGATCCTTTCTACCGGCGCGGCGTTTGCGCACTGCAGTTAGGAGATGCTGCGGCTGCCGTGCCCGACCTGGAACGTGCCGTGAACGAGGATACTGACTACGACTTCCAGCGCGCCGCCGGCCTGCTGGCTCACGCCTATGCACAGACTGGCCAAAAAGAGAAAGCGGAGGCGCTCTTCCGGCAGGTGACGGTTACTTCAACTTTGTCGGAGACCTACCTCAATTTCGCCGACCTGCTCGCGTCTGAGGGGCACAACGCCGAGGCGCGGGAGTGGGCGCAAAAAGTGCTCGACAAAAAACCGACGATGCCCGGCTATCTGCGGCGGCGCGAGCGTCCGTGGTTCCGGCGCGCGAATGGGTTTCTGAAGAAGGTGCCGGCTTAATCGGTTGAATGTGAAATCAAAAGAAGGTAGGTTAGGACCATGCAGCCCCTTAGTCCCGACGAGATTTCCCGACTGAGTCCTGAGGAACGCCTGGCTCTGATTGGACAGCTTTGGGACAGCCTGCATGACGCCGACGTTTCCTTGTCCGTCGCCCAGAAAACTGAGCTAGCGCGGCGGCTCTCCACCCTGGAACAGGATCGAGCCGGGGCCGTCACTTGGGAACAGTTGCAAGCCGAGTTAGCTCGACGCTGCCCTGACTGATGCAAGCCATCTTTACGCCGGCTGCGCGGTTCGAGATCCTCGACGCTCAGGACTGGTACGAAACACAGCAGGCAGGTCTCGGGGTGCGGTTTCGCGGGCAGCTCGAGATCACCTTAAGCCGGATGCATGAGAACCCTTATCAATTTCCCGCCGTATTTCACGACGTCCACCGCGCCCGCTTGCGCAAGTTTCCGGATAGCCTGTTTTTCTGCATCGAAACAGAGTTCATGGTGGTTATCGCCTGCTTTCACGGGAGTCGCGACCCGCAACGCTGGCAGCAGCGCGTTTAGTTTTTCATTCCGAATGCTATCCTTCCCTCGATGCAAATTTCCTACCTCGAATGTACCCGTTGCGGAGAGCATCTCTCCGCCGATCGGCCGCAAAATGTTTGCCCGAAAGATGGCGGCGTACTTTTCGCCCGTTACGATCTGGCCAGCCTGAAAGGGAAGGTGCGGCCCGATGATTTGCGGGGGCGCGTGGCTTCGATGTGGCGCTATGCGGAAGTTATGCCTGAGGCTGCGCCCGTGACTCTGGGCGAAGGTTTCACTCCGATGCTTCCGAGTCGCGAGTATCCCAACGTCTACATAAAGGATGAGGCACTGAATCCGACGGGATCGTTCAAGGCGCGTGGCATGTCGGCTGCCGTGACAATGGCTAGACACTATGGTTTGAAAAAACTGGCAGCGCCCTCCGCTGGAAATGCCGGTGGCGCGCTGGCGGCATACGCGGCTGCTGCCGGACTCGAAGCTTATATCTTCATGCCGAAGGATGTGCCCATCGCCAATCGCATGGAATGTGACTACTACGGCGCGCACGTCACGCTGGTCGACGGTTTGATCAGCGATTGTGGACGCATGGTTGCGGAGAGAAAAGATAAGGAAGGATGGTTTGATGTCTCGACGCTGAAAGAGCCGTTTCGCGTCGAAGGCAAAAAGACCATGGGCTACGAGGTCGCAGAGCAACTCGACTGGAAGCTGCCGGACGCGATTATCTATCCGACGGGCGGCGGCGTGGGCATGATTGGCATGTGGAAGGCATTCGACGAAATGGAGCAGTTGGGATGGATCGGTGGAGAGCGGCCTGGCGTAAATCGTCCAAAGATGATTACCGTGCAAGCGGCAGGCTGTGCGCCGATCGTGAAGGCGTGGGAGGCAGGGAAGAGCGCTTCCGAGATGTGGGCGGGAGCTTCGACTTTTGCGGCGGGTCTGCGCGTGCCCAAGGCCTATGGTGATTACCTGATTCTCGACATCCTAAAGAAAAGCGGAGGCACGGCCGTTGCCGCCACCGACGAGGAGATTCTTGCGGCTACCAGGCATTGGGGAAGCGTGGAAGGCGTATTTGCCGCGCCGGAGGGAGCGGCCTCGCTGGTTGCGTATCGGAAGCTGCTGGCAAGCGGGTTCTTTCGCGCCGAAGACAAAGTTGTGCTGTTCAATACCGGCAGCGCATACAAATATCTCGACATGATGGAAGCACAGACGAAAAAAGCGCGACCCGATACGCCGGCGGCGCGCAATATCGGCGGTATCATCGGACCGTACTGAGGCTCCAATCCTTTGATCTTTTCAGGGGAATCGTTCCAATCCAAGCGCGCGGAGATGGGGCGCACACAGCTTGCGGAGCGCGGCATCCGCGATATGCGGGTGCTTGATGCTATGCGCAGAGTGCCCCGACATGAGTTCGTGCCCGAAGCTTTGCGGCAGGATGCGTATGAGGATCATCCGTTGCCGATCGGCGAGAGTCAAACCATTTCGCAGCCTTATATTGTGGCCGCGATGTTGGAGCATCTCGCGCTGCGGGCGACGGATCGCGTACTTGAAGTCGGCACCGGCTCGGGCTATGTGACGGCACTGCTGTCGATGCTGTGCGCCGAGGTGTTTTCGGTGGAACGCCACGCACTGCTGGCGGTATCGGCGGATGCAGCGTTGCGGCGCCTCGGGTATGGCAACGTGAGAGTGAAGGTTGGCGACGGAAGCAAGGGTTGGAGCGAATACGCTCCGTTCGATGCCATTCTGGTTTCGGCCGCAACCGCTGAAGTGCCACCTCCGCTGTTCGGTCAACTGCATGAAGGTGGACGCATGATTATTCCCGTGGGATCGCCGATCAGTCAGGAACTGCAGTTGATTCGCAAGATTAATGGGCGCCCTGAGGTGACGGTTCTTGAGGGTTGCCGCTTTGTGCCACTGGTTGGTGGAGAAGCTCCCCGCTAGTTTTGATTAGAAGGACTGAGGGCGGGACGCCCTCAGAACCGCCGGCGAGACGCCGGCGCTACGGTCGAGTGCCGATCTCGCAGTCCGCAGTCACCACGCACAGGTTGCTCGCAGCTCGTAGCTCGCAGCGAAGGGCTAGCAGCGGTCCAGCGTGCTTTACAATATCGCCGTGGGATTCCTGCACAATCTGAAGATCACGCTGGAAATGATCAAGTGGGAGCACTCGATTTTTGCGCTTCCCTTTGCACTGTGTGGCGCAATGCTGGCGGCGGGCGGATTGCCTGCCTGGCGCCAGTTGGCGTGGATCATCGTCGCCATGGTTGCGGCGCGCTCGGCGGCCATGGCGTTTAATCGGCTGGCCGATGCTTCGATTGATGCTGCCAATCCGCGTACGGCGACTCGCGCTTTGCCTGCGGGCGTGTTGACTCCCGGATTCGTGAGCGTGTTTGTCTTGATTGCCTGCGGAATTTTTGTGCTGGCAGCCTCGCAATTAAACCGGCTGACGCTGATGCTTTCGCCCTTGGCCTTGGCCGTGGTCTTGCTGTACTCGTATGCCAAACGATTTACGCGCTGGTCGCATCTGTTTTTGGGGTTTGCGCTCGGCATTGCTCCGGCGGCGGCGTGGATTGCGGTGCGGGGATCGCTTGATCCCCGGATTCTTTTGCTTACCGCCGCGGTCACATTTTGGGTCGGCGGATTCGATGTGATCTACGCTTGCCAGGATCATGACTTCGATCGCAGACATGATTTGCATTCAGTTCCGCGGCACATTGGGATCCACGCGGCACTCTGGGTGGCGCGCGCGTTTCACCTGGCGATGCTGGCGCTATTGGTTTGGCTCGTGCTGGCGTTTGGTTTGGGCAAACTTGCCATTGTCGGAGTGATTGCAGTGGCGGTGCTGCTTGCTTATGAGCATTCGCTGGTGCGACACGACGATCTGAGCAAATTGAACGCTGCGTTCTTTACGATGAATGGCGTGATTTCGGTGGTTTTCTTTTTCTTTGTTGCGGGAGATCTGCTGCTGAGGCACGGTTGAACTTCGACAGTTGGGACTTGCACCCACATAAGAGATAGCCGCGAGTTGCGAGCCTCGAGCTTCGAGCTCAAGCAAAATCGGGCTCGAGAGCGCGTTCGAATATAGACGCTAGAAGTGGCGCGTCTCCAGTTATTTCGTCTCCACGCTCAACGATGTGGGCCAACCGACGGGTAAGAATTCAGAAATTTGTGGGGGGTACCCCCCCTACCCAAATGAGTTAAGTTGATGATAGTATGGTAGTTATAGGCAAAATATTCAAAAGATAGGACTTAGCATTGAATTTTGCTGTTTGGCGTGCACTTGCGGGGGTGCTGACCGGGGCCATAGGTTGTCAAATAGCGGTGAAAAGTTTGCGGCCGGAAATGCGTTCGTCTCTGGAGACTGGCGCAGTTCTCGATGGTGCACTGTCGAG
>JBAQJU010000361.1:0-4286 GCA_049300475.1 Terriglobales bacterium
GGGTATTGACTGATCGTGGGACCCTTCCGCTTAAGTTAATCATATATCGCTGGTGCCCGGAGCAGCATTAAAACGCGGTGAATTTAATGGTTCAACAACGCACCCGGTTCCCGATTTCTCCGCTCGAACACAATCGCATATCATCCAGAACATAATCATCCAAAGCGGCCCGGAGGTCTTAGCCTCTTTTGGCAAAACTCGATAAGACCATCGCTGCCACCATGCTGGCGGGCATGTGCACGTTTCTCAACGTTTACTGCACTCAGCCCCTGTTGCCGCTTCTGCGACATGTGTTTCATGCTTCAGAATTGGAGGTCAGCCTCACTGTCAGCGCCACCATTTTCGCCACGGCCCTGACCGCCCCGCTCATCGGCATGATTGCCGAGCGCCGAGGCCGCAAGAGAATCATCGTTCCGTCGCTGTTCCTCCTGACGATTCCCACCGCGCTGGCGGCAACCTCCACCAGCCTCGGGGCGCTTATCTTCTGGCGTTTCATGCAGGGCTTGTTTGTGCCCGGCGTCATCGCCGTCATCCTCGCCTATGTAAATGAGGAATGGGCGGGCCGCGGCGTCGGCCGCGCCATGTCCTCGTATGTCGCAGGAACCGTGCTGGGCGGATTTCTCGGGCGCTTCATCTCGGGCGTCATTGCAACTCACTGGAATTGGCGCGCCGCTTTTCTTGTACTCGCCGCCCTGAATTTGATCGGCGCGGTTATGGTCCGCGCCTGGCTTCCGCTGGCGAAAAATTTCGTGCGCGCAGAGGACCTTCGGCAGGTGCTGGACCATGCCCGGCAACACCTGCGCAATCCGCGGCTTCTGGCCAACTTCGGCATGGGCGCTACCGCGCTCTTCGCATTGGTGGGATGTTTCACATATGCAAACTTCTATCTTGCGGCCTCACCCTTCCGCCTGGATTCGGCGCAACTCGGAAGCATCTTCTTTGTCTATCTCCTCGGCGTAGTCGTCACACCACAGTCGGGCCGCTTTCTCGATCGCTTTGGCTTTCGCCACACGACCCTCTTCTACACGGCGATGATGATTGCGGGGATACTGCTCACGCTGGTCAAATCGCTGCCCGTTGTCATTACCGGTCTCGCCATCTTTTCTTCCGGTGTGTTCATAGCGCAGGCCGCCGCTACGGTGCAGACGGGCGCAATTGCGGGACGCGCACGCTCCTCGGCCGCCGGACTCTACGTTACGTTCTACTATCTGGGAGGAAGCGCCGGGGCCACGCTGACCGACTGGTTCTGGCGCTGGAAAGGCTGGCCCGGCTGCGTCGTTCTGTTCGCTGCGGTTTCGCTGATAAGTCTGGGCTTTGCGCGCATGAGCAGTCGTCCTCTCGATCAACTCGATTCCGCGGAAATCGAACTGGTCGGGGATTGAATTTTGGTTTTCTCGTCTTGTTTCCTCGATTTCAATCCCTTTAGATTTCTATGCTCTGTGCTGTAGGCGCAATCCCCGGCCAACCTGCCCGCATCACAGGTATGCGCAATCGCCGACGGAGGACCTGCCTCGGCCTTGCGCACCAACTTTCCATGACGCCGAGCTAACCTGGCGCAGCACGAGCCTCATTCCGACGGAAACAGTTCGTCAAACAAGGGGCTTCAGCAGTTGCTGATAGGCCAGTGATCCGTGTTCTTCCACAAAGCGCTGTTCGGCTGAACGAATGGCGGCGCCGCCCAAAACCGCTGCACCTGGAATCCAACGCAGCGACGACTCTTCGCTCTGATGTGATCGACACCCTTTGCGATCCACTCTATTGCGATGGACTCTGTTGTGATCAACGTCACAAACGGCGGTGACTCAGGCTACACTGGTGTGGTTTCCGTTGCGTTCGAATGGTTCCATTGCGGATGGGGTTCATGCAGTCCATCACACCCAGGATGGCGGTATATGCTGCGCGAATGCGGAGTTTGATCGTGGGAAATCTGAGCCTGTTTTCAGGTGGCCGCAGCTTGCGCGATTTGGCCGACGCGGGTGTGGGAGAAGGCCCACACCGGACCATCCGAGGAGCGGCCCCGGCTCTGGCGACCACCAGTTCCGGCTGCCAAGCGCCTACAGTCAAAGTAGTTAGCCCGCCTGTTGAAATTTTCTATGCTGCCCGTCAAAGCGGTGACCATCGTGCACACCACTCACTGGAGAACCACGTGAGCACCCTCCCCCGATTCGTAAGTGAAGTTCGAAATGTGCGTCGTCCGATTGCATTGGACCCAAGTTCCTCGATACTGCCGAGAATCCTGCTTGCATTGAGCCTGATGTTGCCCGGCGGGCCACAACTCTTCGGCGCGATTCACCCCGTCCCGCTGGATGCCAAGACCGACAGCGCTAAATGTCTGGAGTGTCACGACGACAAATCAAAGGGCAAGTTCGTTCATTCCGCGATCGCGATGGGCTGTTTGAGTTGCCACGAGATCCGGGTCAACCGGGACGTGACCCGCGTCAAGCTCATCACCACCACCCCCTACGGCCTCTGCCTCACCTGCCACGCCGACAAGGATGCCTCACAGATCAAGGGGACGGTGCACCCCCCCGCGGTGCGCGATTGCCTGAAATGCCACGATCCACACACGTCGGACAACAAGTTCCAGTTGCTGAAGGCGACCACCGGCGACAAGAAAGACAATCTCTGCCTCACCTGCCACACGCAGGGAATGAATGTCCCCGCCGGTGGCAGCCGGCACGCCGCCCTCGACATGGGATGCGATGCCTGCCACTTGACCCACAAGACCGGCGCCGAGCCCACGGTTGAGAACAGGTTTCACCTGACGAAGGCCGCCCCGGCGCTCTGTGCCGATTGCCATGACTTGAAAGACGCCGCCCTCCAGAAAGCACACCAGAATCAACCGTTCGCTACCGCGGACTGCCTGCAATGCCATGATCCTCATCAATCCGCCGCGCCCAAGCTGATGGCCAAGTTCATGCATCCGCCTTTTGCGGACAAGAGTTGCGACACCTGCCATGCTCCGGCGAAAGATGGCAAAGTGGTGCTGACCCAGGCGAACGTCAAGGACCTCTGCGTTACCTGCCATTCCGACAAAGCGGAACAGATCGAAAAGGCGAAGGTGCAGCATCCGGGGGCGGCGGGGGATTGCACGGACTGCCACAACCCGCATGCCAGCGCATATCCGGGACTGCCAAAAACGAATCCGGTGGAAATCTGCCTGGGTTGCCATACCGACATCGCGGACCTGGAAAAAAAGCCCGTTCACCACCAGCCGGCATTCGTGCAGGGCTGCGCCATCTGCCACCAACCGCATGGGGGCGAGAACGACCATCTGCTGCGCGTGGCGGACACGAACAAGCTGTGCCTGGAGTGCCACGGCCCGGACTCGAAGCCGCAGAAGCTCGAAAGCCAGCATCTGGTTACAATCTTTGGCGGCAAGGTCAAGCTGCCCGATAATTATTTCGCCAAGGTTCCGATATTGCCCTTGAAGTACAACCTGGGACATCCGGTGGACCGGCATCCGGTGTCGAACGTCATGGAAGCGACTGACATTACCAAGGTCAAGGTGGCGATCAATTGCCTGACCTGTCATCAGCCGCATGCTTCGGCTTACGCGGGCTTGCTGGCGAAGGATCAGGCTAACAACTCGGCGTTCTGTGCGAGCTGCCACAAGGATCTTCGGAAGTAGGGATGGTTCAGATGAAGGTGGAACGATTTGTGGGGATCGAAGGGAAGATTGGCGAGGATGCAAAGATGATCAGACAACTGCACAATTCGGTTTCGCCACGCAGCGTTCGTCCGGCGACGGCGAGTCTGGCGCTGGCGGTATGCGTATTGCTGCTGTTTGCGGCTTCTCCTGTTGCCTTCGGGGACAAGAAGAAGAAAGACGCCCAGACGCCGCAGAAGCCGGTTTCAATCTACGACCGGATCGACAAGTCGAAGATCGTGTGGCCGCAGCCGCCAGCCATCACGCGCGTGAAGTATCTGGACTATTTCGCGGGCCAGAAGCTGCCTGACTTCGTGCAGACAAAACCAAAGAGCAGCTGGATGGACCGTCTGGCAGGCACGGACGCGGACAAGGGTGACAACCCGCTGAGGAACCACTTCTTCTTCGGCGAACCGCACGGGCTGGCGGAGGATTCGACGGGCAAGCTCTACGTCGCCGATGGCAAGGTGGGCGCGGTCTTCGTCATCGACCCGGAGACGAAAGACACGGAGATGATCAAGAACGGCAAGGATGCCAGCTTTGTGCTGATCAACGGATTAGCGATTGACGACTCGGACCGGCTCTTCGTTTCCGACTCGCAGGCTCGCCGGATTCTGGTCTTCAACAAGAATCACAA
>JBAQJU010000362.1:0-11735 GCA_049300475.1 Terriglobales bacterium
CGATTCCGATCACTTCGTACACAATCACCTCGCCAGCGTCGCTCCGCTCCGACCACCTGATCGGAATCAACCGGAACGCTGATCGGCATCACCCCGGAACCCTGATCGCTTTCCCCGGAATACGCACCGGACTAGGCCAGAGCAACCCGCAATGCAAACCAAGCGTCCTGCGACGTTTGGCCCGGCATTCTGTACTGACATCCGGACGATCCAAAATGATCCCGTCGTACCCTTTGCGTACGAAAGGGGTCCGAGACGGTACGAAATGCAGCGAATGGCTGATTTTTGAGGGTCCGAGATTGTACGAAGGCTGTCGGCTCGTACCCCTTGGACACCAGTTGTTCTTCCGGCACAATAGAATGTATTTTCCGCATAACAAAGCACTTAAGGCAGTTTCTCTGCTCCTCCTCCCAGACGAACCAGAGCGGTAAAAGTACGATTTTTGGGGTCTATCCCGTGCCAATTCTCTCGAAAAAACCCGTCTACGCTGAAAGCTGCTGCCACGTGCCCGATCAACTAGGGTTTCTTTTCCTCGATTGGCGTGCAGATCGAATGGGTATACTCTCTTTACAATTGCATTGACAATCGAGCTGCACGTTGAAGATCAAATCTCAATCTCTCCCTCTGGTTTTACCTCTGGTCTGCTAGGGCCGATTCTCTCTGCGGCTCGGGATTTGGAGTTTACACTATACACTGACTTGGCTTCGATTTTTCGCCGTACACTACCCGGCTCACCCCCGGTATCGTGTCCGGGGCCGAACGCCATGAACACATTCTTTCGGTCGCCGTCTATGAAATACTGATCCTCGCGGTTGTCATTCCAAGTTCCGCCTACAAGATGGGCAGGATTGCCGCAGGCTTTGTTAGCACATGCCCAGTGTCGGATGCAGATGTCGTCAGGCAGGTCTGCCTCACGCCTAATGATCCACCGCAACCGGTGAGCACGTACATGCTGGCCGTCGAATGTATAGAGCCCATGCCCGCCATCGAAGAACGGACCCATCCACAGTTGACAGCCGCTCTCCTGAGCCTCGAAGTTCCCGAAGAACTTGCGAACATTGACAGGATCAGCGAACCACAGTTTTACTTGCTCGTAAGTCGGGGTCATCTGCTATTTCGAGCTTCTCGTTTCTTATACGAGCAATTATCGCCCGCTCTGCGTCGTATTCGTGCGATGGATGCTGCTCATAGGACCAGTGACCTTCGGGAACGCTCGGCGGATCGGTAACGGATAGGAAAACTTAGGTTACTTGCCCGCAGTTTCCGCTCGCAAGAAACTAAAGGGTCAACAAGGAGAGGTGCCATGAAAAAGTTGATTCTCGTCTTGATCTTCATAAGCGGTTTGGCGCTAGGGCAGGACAAACCACGTGTGTTCGTACAGGGGAAAGGCTCACAAGATGTCACTACGTCCGCGGCGGCACCGCAGGGCGCTATAGCAGATAAGGATTTGTCCAACATCACCCTGGACCTCACGACCAATAACAAGGGCATCATTGTTTCGCTCAACAAGGAACCTGAGCTGGACGCAAGAGCCGTGCGGGTGAACTTTGAGTCCATAAGCGGAGACGCATCAAGGGCAGATGTCATGCGCGTTGTGCTGCAATCATTGTCGAAACTGGCCCCATATCATCCCACGCTGGTTGAGTTCGCCAGCAGCGGCCAAGAGCGGCTTCTACTCGATGGTAAGGACATTCCTGATGTCGCCTTCCAGTACGATCACGACAAGGCCCTTCCCGCGTGGAGGATGTTTGCCGAGCGAGCGGCTAAACCCGATGGCACCAAGATGAAATTACCGGAAGGACTCATGGCACAAACAACAGCATCGTTTGCGCTGGTTGACGAGTTAATAGGCAGCAGCAAAGGTGGCAAGACATCCGTTATCGTTCCCGGAAGTAGTGCGAACTCCGACGACGGTTTGAGGAAAGCGGACCCATGGCATCCCAGTGATTCCGATGAGCACGGCGAGGTTGTTAGCCACATGCTACAGACCACTCGTGCCAGAACACTTTCGGTCAAAGACAGCCGTCTCGATTACCAAGAAGTGAATCAGACAATGAATAGCGTGAATGAGGCAGTGCTCAAAGTTCTGACAGATGCCAAAATCGCTCTACAGCAACAAGAACAGGGTGGCAAGGCCGTAGTTCCCGCTGGTTCTTCGGAGCTGCTCGGACTCCAACTAAAATTCAAGGACATTTTCGCGCTCACAGATGAGAATCTGCTCGTTCCCGTTACGCCAGCTTTAGCATACTCGGCACCCGAGTCTACTTTTGCGGGACTGACCGTCTATGGCAAACACCGGGAAGTGAAGACACGCATCACTGGCAAGAGAAAGGTGTGGCACTCGGGCGTCACAACGTACTCAAGCGGCCAGAGCTACTACGACACACTTCTTGAGACGGACGGCAAATTGATGCGCCCGTTGATGAACGAGGTATTGCTGCGCTGGGGCGAAATCAAGGACAAAATTGCCTTTGATGTTTCGGACAAGAAGTTGGAGGAAGACTCTAACATGGAGCGGCAGGCGCTCAGTGCGGCAAATTGAGCCTGGTAGCTTGCCCAAGGAAGCAGCGGACGAGAAATGCGTTGTGTTCGCCTATTTTGATGAAACCGGCACTCACGATGCCCCAGAAGTTGTGGTTGCTGGCTATCTGTTTTCCAAGGATGGAGCCAAGCTGTTCCGCCGATTGTTTCTCGAAAACGTTTTACCTTTGCTTCCCTTAGACAAACATGGCCGACGCATGTACCGCACAACCCTGTGCGTCGGCGGATACGACCAGTTTGAGCCGCTAAGCAGGCCCCAGCGGGAGCACATAGTAGATTCGATGGCCGAAGCCATAATCAAATCAGTGACGCTCGGAGTCGTCGTCGGTATAAAGAAAAGCGAGTACCAGAAGGCCATCACTCAATCTCCCCAGCTCCGCGAGCTTGCAGGCGACGAATATTCCGTTTGCCTTCTTCGCTGCATAGAGAATATAGCCGGGTGGCTGGATCACAAGAACCTTCACGGCAGGATCGAGTACGTTTTTGAGGCCGGATGCAACTCCCAGACCGAGGCCAATGCCATCATTGGAAAAATAGTGGCGTCCTCTGAACTGAAAAGACGTTATCGCTGGCATGACTACTCTTTCCGTGAGAAGAGTCCAGAGATTCCGCAATTGTTCGCGCCTGATCTTCTGGCGTGGGAATGGCAAAGAGCAAGAGTGAATGCGCATAATCCAAAGCGCGGGGAATGGAGGCTGACCCTGCAAAAACTAACTCACGGAGCCCCTCACGTGCCGCAATATCAGACTGCTACATCGGTCGGCATTCGAGCGCTAGTTAATTTGTGTTATGGGCTGACGCGCACGAAAGGGCCGCTTCACATCTCAGTCTGAGTGCAGTGCCGGATCAGCGTATCCTTCGGCACTCCCGTTTGCTCTGCAATGTCTCGCCAAGACAACCCTTGCTTGCGGAGCTTCATAGCGCCGCCCGGAAGCATAGCAAACGTAACCGTGTTCCAGCTCGCTATCGAAGCCTTTAAGGTGCCTCATAATGTGCCGTCCAGATCGTGCAATGAATCTTCTAGTTCGTCGAACTCCTCGTTGTCCCTCCGTTGCGCGGGCGTTTCCTTTCGCACCGGCTGCGTAGGAGTCGTAGGCGTGCACCGCTTGCGGGTGAGAAGGTAGAAGAGCAAAATCAGCAGGATCAGGGATGTCATGCCGTCGCCTCATAGTGGCGTTTAGCTGTATCCTTTGGCACTCCCAATTGCTCCGCAACGTCCCGCCAGCTTAGCCCTTGCTTGCGGAGTTGACCGACCGCGTTGGTATCCACTTCAACGCTTGGACGCCCAAACCGCACACCGCGCCGTTTGGCTGCTTTCTGCCCAGCAATGACACGCTCCCTGATCGTGCTCCGTTCCAGTTCTGCGACCGCTGCGAGAACTGTGAAGATCATTTTCCCGGTCGGTGTGCTGGTGTCGATACTCTCTTTCAGGCTTACAAAGTCAACGCCCAGCGCGGCGAACTCTTCCAATGCGCGGAGCAGGTGCGAAGTCGAACGTGCGAACCGATCAAAGCGCCAGACGGCAACGACATCAAACTTCCCGCGTTTGGCATCGGCCATGAGCCGATCCAACGCAGGACGCCGATCCTTAGCACCGCTCATTTTGTCGGCATAGGTTCCGACTGTTTCCCACTTACGGAACGCAGCATAATCGGTGAGTTCGTTCACCTGTAAGTCCGCATTCTGCTCTCCTGTCGATACTCTGACGTATAGCGCCACTCGTTTCGGTTTCATGAATGATTGCCTCCGCTGCGAACTTAGCACCTGTTCTTGAGATTCCCGGCACATCGACCCGCAAGCGACACGAACTGTTGGAAATAGAGTTCTTGACATGTCGCATAAGTTATAACATGTGCGACAGGCAAAACAGCGGAAAGCGAGTGAGCGGAATCAATGATTTACCGACTCGGTTTCGGTGAGACTTTTGCGACAGTACAGAACGGCGCAATCTGGAACGTGGGGAGGAGATTTCTGCGGGGGATAGCCTGTGTGATTCGATGGTAGGGCGACGGAGCGGCAACGGTTACGGCGTCGGTCGGCTGGAAGTTTTGAGCATAAAATATACGATCTACATTACGAAGACTTCGGTTACTTGGCCGCAGCTTCCCTTGAAAGAGGAACCTTACTTCTGCAACATCTTCCCCGCCAGTGCTTCCCCGGTTGCCCTCACCGTCTTGTCAATCGCTTGAATGTAAATCTGCTGGGTAGTCTCTGCCTGCTTGTGGCGCATGAGGGTCTGCACGTCTTTCAGGCTCCCAAGGTGCTGTGCGTGCGTTGCTACAGTGCGCCGTAGTATTTGGAAATTCAGCCTTGGGATTTTCGGCTCCGCCCGCTCTGCCAGTTCATTCAACACCCGCTTGCTGTAGTTTTCTTTGAGCAGGAATCCGCCGTCAGCGTTCGGAAAGATGAAGTCTTCATCCCCGGTGTGCTTCGAGTGCTCCCACCATTCGGCTAGAGCAATCACCGCTTGCTCTGGGATCACTAGGCGCGGTGTCTCACCCTCTTCCGTGGTTTTCGTGTACGGACGCAGGACACCCCGGTACACCGTCTCGTACAGCGTCATGGTGCCAGTCTTGAAGTCTATGCACTTCCATTTCAGGGCGAGCAGTTCCGAAGGCCGTAGCGCCGTCACAAGGATCACGGTGAGCAATGTGCGGTCACGTGGCTGCCACTTTGCTGCCTTGAGCAGTGCTTTGATCTGATCCAAACTTAGGTAGTCTTTCTTGACTGCCTTGACTTTCGGAATGCGCAACAAGCGGGCTGGATTCTTCCGGCAGTATTCTTGCTCGGTTGCTTCGCTCATTATGGAACGCAGGAAAATGAAACAGTGGCGCACGAGCGAACCGGATTTCGTTTTCGCTAGTTCTGAAAGCCATGATTGCATGGCTACGTTGTCCATCTCTTCGATTGGAGTTTTACCGAATCGGTCAACGATGTACTTGAGCAGTTCGCCGTTTACCGCCTTCGTGCTGTCCCGCCATGAGCCTTCCCGGAGGGGTTTCCAGCGTTGCTCTATGAAGCCTGCCACCGTCAAGCGGGAATCCGCCGTGATGCCCATCTCTGAGACAATGCGTTCCCGTAGCTTGTCCCGTGCCTGAGTTTTCTTCATGGCAGCGAGTGGGCCTAGCTTGAAAGCCCGCTGCTGGCGCTTGCGTGCGCCTGTGCCGTGGTCTGTGACCCAGCGCGAATAGTGCCCTATCCACGCGCCTGATTTCTTCGTCAGGTATCCGTCTTGCCGCTTCATACGCTGACCTTACGCTGACCTGTGGCAAGGTGTCAAGCGGGGTAGATCGCAGAAACCAGCATATCCATTGGCTAAAAATGGTGGGCAGTGCAGGACTCGAACCTGCGACCTCCTGCTTGTAAGGCAGGCGCTCTAACCAGCTGAGCTAACCGCCCACGTTTTTAATTTCAATCTTCCAATCGTCCACAAAATGGGGAGAGCCAAACCCCTCGACTGCGCGCCGCATCCGCACTGAGGTGGAGTATATAGCGCCGCGTCATCCTGGCCGGTATGTGCCCCCACAAGATTCACAGTCACCAGCAGGAGGTGCGACCTGCTCCGCCATCAGTGTAACAAAGTGGCGCGAAGTGAATGCAATCCGACATCGGGGAGAACCTGCAGCGCTGCGGAGCCTCCCCATGCTGTAGCCCGTGACTGCTGGTGACGTGTCCGATCAAACCCATCTACCTCGGAGTGGATCCGTGGCCTTTGTGTGCCGGCTCAAGTCGGCCGGCGCAGCGGCGAAGCAGAAGCGCCGTGGACGTTTGGCGAACGACTGCAGCGCAAGGGGCGCATCGATTTTCTAGGCGGTGGGCGTGAGGAGAGTCTGAGTCTCCCGGCAGGTCCTTCGCCTCTCCGGGAGGAGCCGGCGCAACGGCAGCCTCGGTGAGCAGGAGAAAAGTGAAAGTGAACGTCTCTCGCAGATACAAGCGGACCACGGTATCGGCGTGGCTGAGATAACTGATGGAGACGGCGGCTTGACGGAAATCGTCCAATTCGATGTGGGACAGTTTGGTGCGGCCCAAACAAGCTCGATACCGCGCAGTTGCTAAAGGTTCTTGACAGCTGAAGTGCGAGGTTCTAGAATTTCCCACCGAGAGCGAGCGCTCGTCTTGGTAAAACGAGCGAATGAAAGATATGCCAAAACTTTCGGACGAAACCGTCGGCAAGAACCGGCTCAAGATCGAATTGGCCGCGCAAAAACTTTTTACGCGGCAAGGATTCCACGGTACGACCGTCCGGGAAATCGCCAAAAAAGCCGGCATCTCGATCGGCAAGCTCTATCTTTACTACCCGAATAAAGAAGACATATTCATCGGTCTGGTGCAGCGTATGGACCGAAAAATGGAGGCTCTGCGGCGCAGCGAGCTTCTTCCCTTGATGCAATCTCCAGATCCGGATTCACTGAAAAAGCTGGGGATGGCCGTGGGCCGCATCGTGTCGGAGAATCTGGACTACTGGCGACTTATGTACGTCGACGTGGTTGAGTTCCGTCATAAGCACTTCATTCACAGCTATCGGGAAATTGCCGGGGGTCTGCGCAACTATTCGACGGCCCTGTTTCAAAAGGCACCCATTCCCTTCCCCCGTAACGTGAACCCTGGGTTTGCCTACGTCAATTTATACCTGCAGTTCGTTACCTATTTTCTGGTGGAGGAACTGTTCGGCGCCAAGCGCCATTTGGGCGTGAGCGACAAAGAAGCGGTCGATCAATTGGTCCGTCTGTACACGCGCAGCCCGAAGGACTGAGCTTCGCAGAAGTCGTAAGTGCGACACAAGATTGCGACACTCAAGGAGGGAATATGCGAACACTCTCAACGCTGCTGGCCGCCGCCGCCATTTTCTGTTTCATGATGCCAATGACTCAGGCGCAGACCGCCACTACCGGACAAATCGTGGGCGTAGTGACGGATCCAACCGGGGCCATCGTGGTAGGAGCACACGTCGCCCTGACAAACGACGCGGGTGTGCGTCGCGAAATCAGAACCGGCAGCGACGGCCGTTGCACCTTTCCCTTGCTCGAACCGGGCGCCTATCGGCTCGAGGTGAACCAGGGCGGATTCGCCGAGGCCAAGCTGGAAGGCATCACTGTCAGGATTACCGAGAGCACGGTCGTTGACGTTGCCCTCAAGGTGGCCGGTTCGCCGACCACGATCTCAGTCACGGGGGAATCGCCGCTGGTGCAGGCAGAAAGCTCCGCTCGCGGCACGGTCATCGATCAGCAAGAAATACGGGCCTTGCCACTGCCGACCCGCAACTTCCAGCAATTATTGACTCTGACGGCTGGAACCTCGGGCCCGCTCACGAACTCATCCGACCTGGGACGCGGCGATGTAGCGGTATACGTGAACGGCCAGCGCGCCCTCTCGAACAACGTCATGATCAACGGCGTGGACGCGAATTCCATTGGCACGGGCGAGAATCCAAATCTCGCCGTCCCGTCCATCGATTCGCTCCAGGAGTTTATCGTGCAGACCAGCATGTACGATGCTTCAGCGGGCCGCAATGCGGGTGGCAACGTGGCCGCTGTCACCAAGTCGGGTACCAACAGCTTCCATGGCGACGCCTACGAGTTCTTTCGGAACACCGTCTTGGATGCTAACAATTTCTTCCTCAATGGCGTGGAACAAAGCGGAGGGGTCCCGTTGGTTACGCCGCGGCCGGCGTACAGGCGCAACCAGTTTGGCGGCACTCTGGGCGGGCCGCTTCTGAAGGATCGGGCCTGGTTCTTTATCTCATATCAGGGCACCCGTGAAACCAACGGCACCTCGTTGACGAACTCGCTTTCTACGGTTTTCCTGCCCCCGTTCCTCGGGCCGCAGCGCGATGCCGCACACCTGGCAGCGCTCTCGGCGTGTTATGGCTTGGGTGGGTTCTTCGATCCGGGCACGACGTACCTGGCATTGAATCAGACGCTGCCCAACGGGCAATATATGATTCCTTCCACACCTGGCATTACACAAACGGGCTTTCAAGCGGGCGTTGCTTGTTTGCCAGGACAGGCGATAATAGCAGCCCCTGTCCTGGAAACGATTCCCTCCACCTCGACCTACAAAGAGGATCAGTTCAACACCAATCTGGATATAAAGCTGAACAATTCGAACCGCTTCTTCGCCAAGTATTTCCAGTCGTTCAACCGCGAAAATCAGGCGCTCTACGATCAGTTTGGCGATGGCGACCCGCTGCAGGCGCCAGGATGGCCGACTGAGGAAGACATCTACCAGCGCGTGCTTGCATTCGGTGTGTCGTCTGTGATCTCAAACCACCTGCTGAATGAGGCCAGGTTCGGCTGGAGTACCATTTACGGCCCCGGTAAACCTTCTACGCCCGTGACCTCGGCGGATTTGGGGATTGCATCGCCATTGAGCAGCTTATTCCCGAGCATGCCAACCATGGTTTTTCCGAACATGTTCACTCTTGGGCCGTCTCCTTTGGGCATCACTTATGCGGCGACCAACATGTACAGCGCCAGCGACATGATGACGTGGACGAAGGGCCGGCACACCATGAAGTTCGGGGGCGAATACAAGCGGCAAGAACTGGACGCACCCTATTTCGATGTATTCCCGAACGGCGAAATTGCCTACGCGGGATTCATCAACGGCAACCCATTCACTGATTTTCTGGCGGGAATGGCCAGCGTATCCGTGATTGGTTCGGGCACCAACAGCCTCCACAATCGCGCCAATGATTTTTCCGCTTTCTTCCAGGACGATTGGAAAGCCACCCCTCGCCTTACCCTTAATCTGGGACTGCGCTATGACTACTTTGGGCCTACTACCGAGACCCAAGGCCACTTTGTGGGCTTTGATCCGTCTCGGCTTGTGACCACGCCTCTCCCGTTTACGGGATGTCCGGTCACTTGCGGGGTGGCGGTGACTGGTGGCTTCGTCCAGGCCGGCAATGGAAACCTGCCTGGATTCCCCAAAATCAACGACGGCCTGGTGAATTCAAACTATAAGAACTTCGGGCCGAGGATTGGCTTTGCTTATCAACTCACGGATAACGGCAAGGCGGTTCTGCGCGGAGGCTATGGCATCTTCTTTGATCGGCCCAATATGCGGCTGTATAACAGCCAATTGTTCAATATGCCCTACGAAATGCTGGCCTCGGCTCTCATCACACCGAACGAAAATCCATTCGTGCAGGTTCCGCTACCCAGTGCTTTCCCGCTGAGTCTCAGCAATACCAGCATTTTCCCATATGGTGGATATCCGGCGGTGTTGCCGGTAACCGCTTATGGTTCGACCACGCCGGAGCCAACCATAGTCCCAGCCACCGGGATCTATCCCGACCTCCATGACTGGAGCATTCCCTACACGCAAACATTCAACTTAGGAGTGCAAACCAGCTTCGCCAATAACTGGATGCTGGATCTGGGCTACGTCGGTTCGGTGGGACGCAAGTTTCCGCGCTTGTTCTCGTTCAACCAGGCGTTCGGTCCCTCGTTCGCCGGAGTACCTGCGTATGGAAGCTTGGGCGGACCGCTCTTCCCTGCTTTCGGCGACTTGCCCGCCCCGGGATTGGGCAGTTTCCTGATGGAGAGCAACTCTAACTCCAATTACAACTCTCTCCAGGCAACCGTCAACAAGCAGTTCTCCCATGGCTTGCAGATGTTGCTCAGCTACACCTGGTCCCACTCGATGGACGACTACTCCGGCAGCGACGTCAGCGACATCACACTGCTCCCCGGTGACATGGTGAATCAAAACCACAACTATGCTTCCTCTGATTTCGACCGTCGGCACCGCTTCGTCGGGAGTTACTTATATAACCTGCCGGATGCCTATCATGGCGGTTCGGGGCTGGCAAAGGGTCTGGTGAACTCGTGGAGTGTGTCCGGAATCGTAACCCTGCAATCTGGCATTCCGTTCTCCATCCTGGGCGCGGATTCCCTGTTTGCGTTCACCCAAAGCGACTTGGCTCCCGGACGGACGGTGCAATCGGCAATCAAGGGCGGTGACGTGGCCGACCGATTGGGGAATAACAATAATCCCTATTTCGATACGTCCGCGTTTGTGGCTCCTACCGCAGACACCTCGGATTTCGGCACCCTGGGGCGGAACATCATTCGAGGTCCGAAGCAGATCAACACAGATTTTTCCATTATGAAGCTCGTTCCGGTCACGGAAAGCCAAAAGGTGGAGTTCCGAGCAGAATTCTTCAATCTGTTCAACAACGTGAATTTTTCCAACCCGGTGAGCGTAGTTACCTCGGGGAACTTTGGGCAGATCGCGTCAACTACCACGGGGCCCAGAGTGGTTCAGTTTGCGCTGAAGTACAACTTTTAGAGGGGGCGCATGAGAGACACAGGTCTACGTGGCAAGGTCGTCGTCGTCACTGGCGCCGCGGCGGGGATCGGTCGCGCCACGGCCCGGGCCTTTGCCAGCGAAGGCTGCCGGGTGGCGGCATGGGATGTCAACGATACCGGGCAGGAAGAGTTTATGCGCGAATTGTCCTCGCAGGGAGGCGAGGCGCTCTTTCGCAAGGTCAGCGTCGTGAATGCCGCCGATGTCGAATCTGCCGTCGAAGATGTTGTCCGACGTTGGGGTGCCGTCGATGTGCTGATCAATAATGCCGGCATCACGCGCGACTCGCAGTTCGTCAAGTGGAAGGAGGGCGCGGTCGCAGGTACGATGACCGATGATGCGTTCGACTCCGTCATCTCGGTCAACCTCAAAGGTGTCTTTCTTTGTTCGCGCGCCGTCGTGCCCCACATGATCCGCCAAGGCTCAGGGGTGATTCTCAATGCCTCTTCGGTCGTGGGTCTTTACGGAAATTTCGGCCAGACAAACTATGCCGCCACTAAGGCTGGAGTCATCGCATTTGCCCGGACGTGGTCGCGTGAACTGGCAAAATACAATATCCGTGTGAACGCCGTCGCCCCCGGCTTCATCGCGACCGAAATGGTGCAGAAGATGCCCGAAAAGATCGTCCAGACCATGGTTTCGCACACGCCTCTCGGCCGCATGGGGAAGCCCGAGGACGTTGCCGAAGCCTACGTTTGGTTGGCCTCTGGTTCGGCGTCGTTCATCACCGGTACCGTGCTCTCCGTCGATGGCGGATTAGTACTGGGGACCTGACATACAGCCATTCAAGAGGACTTATTCATGACGCGCTATGCGACCATTACTGCCACCGGGAGGTACGTACCTGAGATAGAAGTGACCAATGACATGCTGCGCGAGCG
>JBAQJU010000363.1:0-9511 GCA_049300475.1 Terriglobales bacterium
TTCCCAAGGACCTACTTGATCGCCGCGTTGAAATCACCGGCCCCGTTGATCGCAAAATGATCATCAATGCGCTCAACTCCGGGGCCAGTGTTTTCATGGCCGATTTCGAGGATTCGAATTCGCCCACCTGGAATAACAATGTTGAGGGCCAGCACAATCTGCGCGACGCAATCCGCGGAACCATCGCGTACGAGAGTCCGGAAGGCAAGCGCTACAAACTTGGCGACAACCTTGCCACACTCCTCGTGCGGCCGCGCGGTTGGCACCTGGACGAGAAACATTTTCTTATTGATGGGAAGCCCATCTCGGGTTCGTTGTTCGATTTCGGCCTGTTCTTCTTTCACAATGCCAAAGCCTTAATGGCCAAAGGAACAGGCCCCTATTTCTATCTGCCGAAATTGGAAAATCACCTCGAGGCGCGCCTCTGGAACGAAGTGTTCTGTTTCGCACAGGACGAACTGGGCATTCCGCGCGGCACGATTCGCGCGACCGTGTTGATCGAAACCATCCTCGCCGCCTTTGAAATGGATGAGATCCTCTACGAGCTGCGTGAGCATTCCTCCGGGCTCAACTGCGGCCGCTGGGACTATATTTTCAGCTACATCAAGAAATTCCAGGCGCACCCCGAGTTCACGTTGCCCGACCGCTCGCTGGTCACCATGGAATGTCCTTTCCTGAGTTCCTACGTTGAGCTTCTGATTCAAATCTGCCACCGCCGCGGCATTCACGCCATGGGCGGCATGGCGGCCCAGATTCCAATTCGCAACGATGCCGCCGCCAATGAACAAGCGCTCGAAAAAGTGCGAGCCGATAAAGTGCGCGAGGTGAAAGCCGGGCACGATGGAACATGGGTCGCCCATCCCGGTCTGGTTCCGGTTGCCAAGGAGATTTTCGATAAGTACATGCCCGAGCCCAACCAGATCGCAAAGCCGCGCAAGGCTCATCCCGTCAGCGCCAAGGATCTGCTCGAGGTTCCCAAGGGCGAGATCACGGAAAAAGGCGTGCGCTGGAATATCGACGTTGGACTGCAATATCTCTGGTCGTGGCTGCGCTCGTCAGGCTGCGTGCCCATCTACAACCTGATGGAGGACGCCGCGACCGCCGAGATTTGCCGAGCACAGGTTTGGCAGTGGGTGCAGCACGGCGCGCGCATGAATGACGGCCGAACCATTACAGCTCCGATGGTGAAGCAAATCATCCGCGATCGCGTCTCCGAATTACAGGCTACCGAGGCACAAGGCAAGACATCGCAGGACGGACGATTGCAGCAGGCCGGGCAACTGCTCGACACTCTGATAACCGGCAAGGAATTTCCCGAGTTCCTTACCCTTGCCAGTTACGATTTATTGGACTAGAACGTCAGGCATGGGTGCACGCCGAGAGTCCCCTGCCGCAGCGCGAATTGACGAAGCCTTACTCTCGCAATTGCAGGAACATGTGGCCGCGCGCGAGATCGAGCGCGGCCTCGCCTGTCTGCGATCGCATCAGGATGTGATCGCCGCGATCGACCCCCGCCAGCCCGATACCGCTCGCCTGCTGGTGCTTCTCGCCATCTGGAGCGATATCGGATTCAGCCGCTCCCCCTCGGTCAAGGAACTGCTGCAACGCTTTGCCGCCCGCTCCAACCTCCCCGTCTCCGACTACCTCTGCCTGCGCATGACGGAAGGGATGGTTGCCATGGCGGAAGAGGCCATGGAAACCGCGATCCCGCATTTTGATTTCGTTCTCAGCTTGCCCGAAGAGCTCAATAACCACTTCCTGCTGGCAATCGCGTACTACTGGAAGGGCCGTTGCCTGCGCCGCCGCGGCGAGTATGACGAGGCCCTGATCTATACCGGGAAGGGAACAGAACTGGCGCTCACGCTCGGTCATCCGCGCATGGCGGCCGTCATGCAGGTCCTCGAAGGCTGGCTTTTGTTTCAGCAAGGCAAATGGAAAGAGGCCGTGCGCGTTTCGGAGGTCGCCGAAAGCGCCCTTCGCCAGACCGACGACTACGTGACGCTCGGCAACATTCAATCGTTCTACGGACGCATGGCCCGTCGCGAAGCCCGCTTTGAAACGGCTGTTGATCTTTTTGGAAAGGCGATTGACCACTATCGCAAGCGCGATCCGCACCATCCGAACCTGGCGCGCTCGCTGGCCAATATGGCGCTCGCCAAACGCGGCATAGCCCTGCAACTGCAAAGAAGAATCGACGTGGATGCCCAGCGCCGCCGCAAGTCGGCGCCTATCAAGCAGAGTGGATCAGCGAACGCGCCTGCCCATCCAGCCGGCAGTTCATCCAGCGCAAACTATCGGCGGCGTCTCACACAATTGCGCCGCGAAGCGCTGGAACACCTCGAAGCCGCGCAGGCCATCTACCGCCAGCGTCCCAATCACCACGGGTCCGGTACCGTCTACCTCAATGCCGCTTATATCCATCTTGATGGTGGCGATTTTCAGCGAGCGGAAAAAGAATCATCCTCGGCCTACCAGTTGGCCGAACAAAAGCATGACTACATTCTCATGGGACGTGCGCGCATCTTGCAGTGCATGATTGAGAACGCGAAGGTGGAAGAAGAAATCGGAGGCGGTGCCGATCCCGGCAATCATGCCCGCCGCGCCTTCGACTTCAGCCAGGAGGCCATCGAATTAGCGCGGCACACGCAACATCACATGCTGCTTGCCACCGCCTATCTCTGGCAGGGCCTCACGCAATGCAATTCGTTCTTCGACAACCTGGAAGCCGCGCGCGAGTCGTACGATCTTGCCCGGGCCGCCTGCGGCGATACTCAACCCGACAACATCTGGCAGGACCTGCAGGCTCTGCGCGCTAGAATTCTCCGCAAAGGCAGCGTGGATCCCGCTCTGAAGGCCTGGTCGCAGGGCGCGGTCGGCGAAAAGTCCTTTCGCCAGATCAGCGACGAGTTCGCCGAAATTGTCATTGCCCGGGTCTGGGAGCGCGAGGGCCGCAAAGTGTCGCGGGTAGCGACGCGCCTCTCCATTTCACCGAAGAAAGTTCGTCGCATTCTGGCGCGGGTGGGAAGGCGCAAACCCCGCCCGCGTTAGTCGAGAAGCTTTGGCGAAAGACGGCGAATCCTCCTCCGTGGAACCCCGTGGGCCCTTGGTTGAAGCGTTTGCCGAGTTCTGAATCAGACCATTCAGGATCGATCACGGTCTGCTAGTCTAGAAAACGAGTAGAGATAATTGCACTCTGCGTTTCCGCGATAGCCGAGCGCCAAAAGGAAAAACACAGCTATGAAAATCGCCAACAATGTGACGGAACTGATTGGCCACACTCCGCTCGTGCGTCTGAACCGCGTCACCGAAGGTTGCGTTGCCGAGGTGGTGGCCAAACTCGAGAGCCAGAATCCGCTCGCCAGCGTTAAAGACCGCATCGGCGTGAGCATGATCGCTGCGGCTGAGCGGGACAGCAAAATCCAGCCCGGCAAAACCGTCCTCATCGAACCGACCAGCGGCAACACCGGCATCGCCCTCGCGTTCGTGGCCGCCGTGAAAGGCTACAAGTTAATCCTGACCATGCCCGATACCATGAGCCTCGAGCGCCGCGTCCTGCTTCTCGCCTTTGGCGCCGAGATCGTTCTCACGCCCGGCGCGCGCGGCATGAAAGGGGCCATTCTCAAAGCCAACGAGCTCCTCGCTTCGACGCCCAACGCCTACATGCTCCAGCAGTTCGACAACCCCGCCAATCCCAGAATTCACTTTGAAACCACCGGACCTGAAATCTGGGACGATACCGAAGGCCGCGTCGATATTCTCATCTCAGGAGTCGGCACCGGCGGCACCATCACCGGCATCAGCGAATACATCAAGCCGAAGAAGCCATCGTTCAAGGCGATTGCGGTTGAGCCGGCCGATAGCCCGGTTCTTTCCGGTGGAGCGCCCGGACCACACAAGATACAGGGAATCGGCGCCGGTTTTGTGCCCAGCATTCTGCGCCGCGACTATGTCGATGAAGTCATCACCGTAACCAACGACGAGTCGATCGCCATGGCCCGCCGCTTGCCTCTGGAAGAAGGGCTCCTGGTCGGAATCTCGTCTGGAGCCGCCGTGGTGGCGGCATTGAAGGTCGCGCGCCGCCCGGAGAATAAGGGCAAATTGATTGTTGTGATTCTGCCCTCCTTCGGTGAACGCTACTTGAGTAGTATTCTCTTCGAAGGGCTCCGGAGTCAGGCAGTGCAGCTTCCCACTGTTTCGCTTCCGGATTAATGCATGCCGCACCTGCTGTCCCATATTCGCGAGGATATCGCCACCGTGATGCAATCCGACCCGGCGGCCCGGTCGCGCCTGGAAGTTTTTCTCTGCTACTCCGGACTGCATGCGGTGTGGTTCCAGCGCGTGACGCACTGGCTTTGGAACCATCAATTCTTTTTCCTCGCGCGTTGGCTCTCCCAGGTGGCACGCTGGTTGACCGGAATTGAAATTCACCCGGGCGCTCAAATTGGCCGCCGTCTGTTTATCGATCATGGCATGGGGGTAGTGATCGGAGAGACCGCCATCGTTGGCGACGATGTGACGCTCTACCAGGGCGTGACGCTTGGTGGAACCGGCAAGGAGCACGGCAAGCGCCATCCCACGCTCCTCGACAACGTGGTGGTTGGCGGAGGCGCGAAAATTCTCGGCAATATCACCGTCGGAAGCAATTGCCGCATCGGCGCGGGTTCGGTCGTGCTGCGCAGCGTGCCTGACAATTCGACGGTGGTCGGAGTTCCCGGCCACATCATTCTTCGGGAAGGGAAGCGCGTCGTCATCACCGACCCCAAGCAGATCAACGATCCGCTCTCCGAAGCTCTCTCCGCCGTCGCCAATGAAGTGTCTAAGCTGCGCGACCGTGTGGAACAGTTGGAAGGCTCGGAATCAAAGCATGAGCCGCTCTCCGCCTCCATGCAGCGCATCATCGAAGACGTCGACTATCAGATTTAGCTCTGCCACTCAGCGCTCACTCATACCGCAACGCCTCGATCGGCTCCATGTTCGCCGCCTTGAGCGCCGGCCATAGTCCTGCAGCCACACCCACGAAGCTGAGGATCATAAATGCCGTCAGCATGACGGTACCCGACGTTCGCAGGAAAATATCGCCTTCGTGATTCGCCGTCTTATACATCTCCGAATAGAGCGGCATGGGCGGAATGGCATGTGCCAGCATCACCGACAACAACATGCCCACTGCTCCTGCCGCGAAGGTTAAGACAAGAGCCTCCACCAGAAACTGAAGCGCAATATCGGAACTGCGCGCCCCCAGTGCCTTCCGCAATCCAACCTCCTTGGTGCGCTCAGTTACGCTCACGAGCATGATGTTCATTACACCGACCCCGCCCACTCCGAGCGTCAGCACGCCAATGAATCCCAGTATCAGTTGTAGCGCAATCCCGAACTGCCTCATCTCGACTGCATCATCCACTGTGTCCCATTCAGGTACGGCCTTGTCGTCCTTGGGATTGAAATTGTGTTTGCGCGCCAGCACTTCTCTCAGTTGCGCCAGCGCTGCTTTGTGCAGGAGAGGCGTGACTGGCTGGAAAACAATCACGTCCGGATCGCGTTTGTCATTGAGATCGCTCATGCTTTCAAACGGCATGAACACATTCTCATTGTCGGGGCCATTGTTGCTCGAGTCCTGAATCTTTGTTTCGAGCAATCCGATTACGTCCCAACTCTGCCCTTGAATTGTCACCTGCTCGCCCACCGGATCGCGATTTCCAAACACTTTGACGGCGGCGTGCGGACCAAAAATAAGCACGTGCCGGTGTTCGGTGGAATCGCTTTCCTCAAAGTACCGCCCTTCCGCCACTTTCAGTCTTCGCATTTCGCCGTAAGGATATTGCACGGCTTTCGATTGAACAGAAATGATCCGGTCGCCGTACTTAATCGGGAAAACATCATCCCACTCCGCGCTTACCAGGCGTACCAGCGGCGCTTCCTCCCGAATCGCCTGCACATCCTCATACTTGAAGTGAACGCGTTTGCCTGCGCGTTCCCCGCCTGCCTGCAAACTGGTCTGTCCCTCCCAGACCAGGATGACGCTATTTCCAATTCCCAGCATCGAATTAAGAATTTCGGAACTCGCGCTTTGTCCGTACCCCAGCAGCAGCACGACGGTCGTCAATCCCCAGACAATTCCCATCATCGTGAGCACCGAGCGCATCCGGTTCACGGACAAGGACTGCCAGCTTTGGAGAATGAGTTCTTTGATCTTCATTTCACCAATCTATTTCGCTATTCCTGCCGCAAGCATTCAATCGGACTCAGCGACCCGGCGCGCTGTGCGGGATACACTCCCGCCCCAACTGTGATCAGTCCCAACGTCACCAGCGATGCGATGATCGCCGCCGGCGAGATCACCGGATGCGGAATTACATCGGGCAGCGGAAGGTGGTTGAAAGCGAAACAAATGCCCAGTCCGATTGCCAGGCCGAGCGCCCCGCTGATCATCATCAGGGTCGCCGACTCCGCGAAAAACTGATTGCGGATGTCGCGGTCCGTCGCCCCGAGCGATTTCCGCACTCCAATCTCGCGCGTGCGCTCGGTCACCGCCACCAGCATGATGTTCATCACGCCGATCCCGCCGAGCGAAAGCGTCATCACCGCCACCGCGCCAAAAAACATCGTCATGATATTGAAGATGCGTTCCATCAGCTTCGAGCCGGCAAGCGTGTCCCAGATCATGAGCGCGTCTTTGTCATTCTGATCAAAGTGATGCTCACGGCCCAAAACCTGGTAGATCTGCTGGATCGCTTCTTCGTGATGTTCCGGGTCGGCTACCTCCACCACCAGATTGTTGATCCAGCCCTTGAAAATGCCCGGCCGCTCGGCCGGCGGAAAGTCCCGCGCCATCGATGCATAAGGAACAAATAACTGCGTATTGTCCGGCCCGCTGCCGTAGCTGCCATTTTGCTTTTTCTTTTCGAGGACGCCGACCACGGTGTACGGCGAGTCATTCATCATCAGGATTTCGCCGATCGCGGGTCGGCCTAGAAACAATTGATCCCGGGATTCCACACCCAACACCACTACCCGCCGCGCCTCCTTCTCGTCGCCATCATCCATCAGTCGCCCTTCCTGCACGGCGAGCGAGCGAAAGCGCTGGTACTCCGGCCAGACGCCCCGCACCGGGCGCGACGCCGCATTGTAGCGGCTCACCTCCGACACGTTGCGCCGCAGTTCCGGGCTGACGGTCTTCACCAGGAACGCTTGTTGTTTGATGAGTTCCGCATCATGAACCGACAACCGGACGGGACGCCCCGCCGCGTAGCCTCCCGCCTGCTCGCTGGTGCGTCCGCCCCAGATAACCGCGAGGTCCACTCCAATCGTCTTGAGATGTTCTTTCTGGTCGCGACTGAATCCTCTGCCCAGCCCGACCAGCAAGATGACCGACGTGATTCCCCAGACGATCCCGAACATCGTCAGAAAGCTGCGCAGTTTGTGCGCCGCAATCGAGCTGACCGTCTGCCGCAGAACCTCAATTACGTTCACGCCCGCCCTCTCCGCTATTTAGACCAGATACAGCGGGAAACGTAAGCGAAAGCTTCGACGTATTGCCAATTCTTTTCACCCGATGGAATAGCTTTGCGAGCACCGCAAATGCGCATCAGGAGCGCTCACCGTGAATGTTAGAATCGAGTGTGATTGCCAACTGCCTTCGCCTGATCGCTATCGATATCGACGGTACTCTGCTCAATCCCCAATTTCAGATCTCCGACGCGGATTTGGCCGCTCTCCGCCGCGCTCACTCCCAGGGCATCGAAGTCATTCTCGTCACCGGACGCCGTCACGCCTTCGCTCTGCCGATCGCCCACCAACTCGGCTTCGATCTGTGGCTGATCAGTTCTAATGGTGCTATCACTCGCTCCCTGGCCGGAGAGACTTTTCACCGCGACCTGCTTCCCCAAAATACCTGCCGCGACCTGGTTAAAGTGATGCAAGAATTTCGCGGCCAGACCGTTCTCACTTTCGATAGCGAAGGATCGGGTACCATTGTGATCGAGCGTTTGAGCGACCTTGAGGCCAGCATTCAGCGCTGGCTGGACAAAAACAGGGAGTACATCCAGTTCGTGGTCCCAATCGAAGATTCGCTGACCACCGATCCCGTGCAGGCCATGTTCTGCGGTCCCGTCGCCCACATGCAGCAGGCCCTCGCCGTCCTCGCGGGCTGCGGCCTCCCCATCACTGTTCTGCGCACCGAGTACCCGGGCCGCGATCTTTCCATCGTCGACGTGCTCAACACCGGCTGTTCCAAAGGGCACGCCCTCGAGCGCTGGGCGAACTATCGCGCTATCACCCGCGAACAGGTCATGGCCATTGGTGACAACTACAACGATATCGAAATGCTCGCTTTTGCCGGGCAACCCTTTATCATGGGGAATGCGTCGCAAGAGCTGCGCGACCACGGATGGCGCCTGACGCGCTCCAATGCCGAAAGCGGCGTGGCCGCGGCCATCGAACTCGTGCTCGACGGCAAGCAACTAGAACCCATGGTCGCAAAATAGGCGGCGCAAAATAGGCGACGCGAAGTGATACGCATGAATCAGATGGCGATGAGACGGGTCGGCAAATTTGCGGCGTGCCTTTGTGTTGTCGCCAGTCTTTTGCTTGCCCGCCCTGCCGCAGCTGCGGAACTTGCCGTACTCCGCAACGGCTTCAGCATCCTGCACGACCATCGCAAGATAATCGGGGATACCACGCGCCTTTTTGTCTCCCGCGATGATTCCAACTTTACCGATGTCCCAACGGCCGAGATTACCGGGTATGAGAAAGATCTCTCATTGCCCGTGCCTGCGCAGCCGGTGTCGTCGCCACCTCCGTTGGTGACGGCGCCCATTCCCATCCATTCCGCTCCCGATCTTGAACAGGTTGTTAACTCCGCCAGCGCCGCCTATCACCTGGACCCCGATTTGGTGAACACCGTCATTCACGCCGAAAGCGGATTCAATCCCCATGCCGTGTCGCCCAAAGGCGCGCGTGGTTTGATGCAGCTTATGCCTTCGACCGCCAGCGCACTGGGAGTAAGGGATGTCTTCGATCCCGAGGCCAACGTGGGCGGCGGAAGCCGCTACCTGCGCGAACTGCTGGAGCGCTACAATTTCGATCTCGTCAAGGCCCTCGCCGCTTACAACGCCGGACCGGAGCGTGTCGAGCAATACCGGGGAGTGCCACCGTTTTACGAGACGCGCGCCTACGTAGCCCGTATCGTCCACGAATACAACCGCAAGAAAATAGCGCAGGAAAAAGCGGCCGCGAAGGTGCATAAACGGGAAGAGGCAGAAGCCAAGAAGGCGTCAGCATCCCACCGCAAAGAAAAAACTCGCTCGACCCCGCCCGCGAATGCTGCGGCGCGCGCTCCTCAACACGCTTTACCCTCCGCCGCGCAGCTCGCCGCCAGTTCCGCCACCGCTACGCCCTCGGCGCATTGACCCTGCCTGCTCTCTCATTTACCTTCAAGTGGGGCCGTGCTCGCCCGCAAGGGTGCCTCTCTCTATTGCGCGCCGGATGAAGAACAAAAAATACGTTGCATACC
>JBAQJU010000364.1:0-1796 GCA_049300475.1 Terriglobales bacterium
GGCATGTGGCATTGCCCATGTCGGTGCGTCTGTGCGACGACGCGATCCGCCTGATGCCCGTACTGTGCGGCCAACTCGCGGTGCCGCTGTAAGACTTCTCCAGGCGACAGCAGTTCCTTGCGGTCGCGAGTATGGTGGGCCGCGATCTGTGCCGCCGCGGCTCCGTCGATTCCTTGTTCTCGGAGATGGTCTTTGATTTGTTCACGCCTTGGACTGGAAGCCTCCAGATATTCCTTTGTGTAGCCTTTTACTTCCGGCTGTCCATGCTTGCCGCGCTCCAGTTCGTAGCCCAGCTTTTCGAGACGCAGAGCCAACTCGGATCGGTAGACCGCCGTGACGTAGCGCTGTGACACGAACATCTCGTGTGGCTGCAAAGCACGCATCTGTTTCCCATTTTCGAGATCGTTCTCCCGCTCGGTCATGTTGAAGATCACTGCATGAGTATGAAGCTGGGGCGCAGCATAGCCATCGACGGGTCGCGCGGTATCGTGCTCGAAAGTGGCGGCAATAAATTTGCCGGTCGTCTCTGGGGCATGGACATTGCCGATTCGCGCCTGCGTGTATCGCTCAAGTTCCTGAAGCGCTGCACGTACACTCTCCCGATGAGCCTCTCTCACCCGATCATCGCCGCCCACAAGCGCGGTGAGCGATACCGACTTCGGCGCAGAGAATGTGGCGTCCCACCCGGCCCGATGCTCGACGCTGGTTACATCTCTGCCGAATTTGCCTTCATAGGTTCTCGAAACTTGATGCCGTACAAGCTGCTCTTCGGTGTGCGGATGTTGGCCTTCACTCAGTCGGGCAAAGTGTTCGGAACCAACACTACCTTGCAACCCCCACTGCTCGGCGAGTCTGCCCTGCCATTCGCTATGGCCTTGTTGATTGCGGCTCCAGTAGTTCTGTTTCTCTGAAGCAAACTCACGCTCGTGATAGGTTCGCGCTTGGCTGGCTGACAGCGGTTTCGAGATCGTGAGCATACCGAGCGTACCTCAAGCCTGAAGTGGTGTTCTTGGCAATTTGTCTCTCATTCGATTCCCTTCGTTTTCTGCCAAGCGAACGCCTCTTTGGGTTTGGTCTCGGGCGCCCCGATGGTCGAACCGAAGAGCGCGAGTATCGGCTGGATAGGCTTCTTCAGCGGATCGGCGGGAGCATTCGCGTGCACTGATGGAACTGGTTTCGGCGCCATCTCTGGCATCTGCCGCTGCGAAAATCTCCGCAGTCTGAATCGGATTCTGCCTATTTTTGTCCTCCATCTCTGGATCAAACTTGGCCGAGGTCGGCCCCATTCGATCGTCTCCCTATCCCGCCCTTTGCGTGAGGACTGGCTCTGAAACACACTCCGCACAGCCAGTAGCAAAAGGAACATCGCGGCTACCCAAAGCAACGGCGTCAAGAGCGAAAAGCTTTTTGGAAAAAGGATGGCACTCATGGCATACGAGCACTTTCCTTGCCCTCGCGAGCGAAGAAGTTATCAAGCAGTTTGCGCGCCTGCTGAATCTTTCGCGCGTCGGCTTGGTCGCGGATTTTGAGGACGGAATCGGGCAACAATTGTCTATTTTCCGCTGTGGCCTCGGCGGCTGCATGGAAGAGATTCAGCAGCGCATAACGCACCGCCCAGAGTTCTGCCAATACCAGTTCGCTGGGATCGGCGGGCCGCTGTCGCGCAGCGCACAGAGCGGTCCCGCGCAGCCACTCGGAGAGAGCCTGTCCCGCGCTTTCGGCGGCAGCTTCTATCTCTCCTAGTTCTTCGGGAGTCAGTCTCGTGGCCGCGGTCTTGGTGCGGAAGCCCGGCTTCG
>JBAQJU010000365.1:0-6962 GCA_049300475.1 Terriglobales bacterium
ACCCCGGTCCATTCGGCGATGTAAGTCCATCCTTCTTCACAGCCGATCATGGTGATCTGCGTACTGGTGGGGAAACTCCTGATCTCCGCCAGCGAAATCGAGGCCGGCCGCGCCACCATCCCGTCCACAGTCACCCGCCAGTCCACGAAACTGGCTGCCTGGAGTCGTTTGAATTCATCGCCCAACGGATCGACTTCATTGGCGAACGGACTCTTCGAAATCTCGCTGCGAGAAAACTCACGGGCCATGGAATGACGCGTCAGAAGTCGCTGCGCCGCGTAGGTCAGCGTTTCTCCCGGGCCGTAAAGTCCTCCCGCGTCCGGCGGGATGAGCCCGTGATGCTGCGCTACTTTGGCAGCGACGGCAATCCCGGATGCACCGGCCGCCACGGCCAGCCCGGTGGTGATGAATTTGCGTCGAGAGATATTGCGCATAGCTTCACTCCGTCGGTGGGGTAGCGTGGCCGGTGATCATTGTTCCTGTAATCATGGCGCGCATACGATTTCGAAATCCCGCAATAACAACCATCAGCACGTGAATCAACAGGAACAGGACAAGCGATATCGTCACAAGGAAGTGCAGGCTGCGCGCCGTCTGCTGACCTCCCAAGAGCCGAACGGCCAGAGGGAATTCCGAGGTGAATCCGAACGACATGGCCAGCCCCGTCCAGATCATCAACGGGAAGAACACGAAGACAACGAGCAGATAGGTGAGGCGCTGAAGCACGTTATACGACCACGCATCTTCCGTGCCCGGCCTCTCAAAGCGCAAATGTCGAACCAGCGAACCGCCAAGCTCCCTGATGGAAAGATCCGAAGCCGCGGGAAACAGATTGCGCCGGAAATGCCCTGCGAAGAAGCCGAACAGCACATAGAACAAACCCGTTCCGACCGCCAGCCATGCCGCCTGAAAATGGAGATAGCGGCTCCAGCCGTTCTGATCAGGGAGCACGTACCCATAGCCGGTGGGGACGGTATCCCTGGAGGATGGCAAGTGCAGATTGAGCCACGGGCGCATGTTCACGTTGCCGGTCTCGCCCCAGTAAAACCGTGGATGCGAAAGCACGATCTCTGCTCCGCTGACCAGGAGCGCGAGAAAGGCGACCGTGGTAGTCCAATGGGTCACGCGCACGAGCGCGGAGTGGCGCTTCTGGTACGCGGCAGGCACTGCAGAACCCAGATTGGCCGAAGAAGACAATGGGGGCGCTCCGCGATCAGCGACCGGCAGGCTCGCATTCATAAAGTGGGCCCCATCCCCGATGCTGTGGATTCTACAGCAAGCGCACAATTAGCGCCGCCGAGTGTTTCCGCCCGCTAAAGGCATCCCCCCGGCGCTAAAGCGAAAGTCTAATTTTAACGACTCAGCGGCACGACCAAGGTCGTGCCCTTCCCTTTTTCCTTCATTGGCCGCGTTTTTCCGCAGCCCGTGAAGCCGTGCCCTTTCAAAGCCATTCTGCTGCAACTGCGGATACAGCTAGTCTGGAACCGTTCTAAATCAGCTGCAGTGTGAGCGGGGGGAGAGCGAGACCTTCGACTTCCGCGGTCCACCGATCGCCGCCTCCGGTTGGATGTCCGCCGGTGAGCGTGCCCGAGCTAATGATTTCTCCGGCACTCAACGGTTGATCGGGAAATCTTCGCAGGATGGCTGCGCCGAGTTCCGCCAGGCACAAGGCGGGACTCCGCAGGGAATTCTTGCCCGACCCTTCTTCGACAAACTCACCATTCTTCGACATGCGTACGGTAAATCGCGGTAACTCTTCCACCAGTTTGGGGATCAACTCCGCGTGCAAGTGCGTCTTCTCGCCGATCACCAGAGCTGCGTGGAGTCCATAAGATGCCACGAAATCACTCGGCTGAAATTGCCATCCCGGGAAGGGACAATCGATGATCTCGAATCCGAACGCCAACCAATCGACGCACTCGAGCGCAGCGGCGGCATCGAGGCCTGCCGATGCGATCGGCTGTTTCAATCCGAAAACGATCTCGGGTTCAATCTTGAGTGAGCGTGAGTGCGGGAGCGTAAGAGTGGCCGTATTGTGCTCGTTGTGATGCACCGTGTCGTCATACATATGCGCCCAAACCAGAGTTTCGAGTTTCAGGACGCGCCACATGGCCTTATTGGCGTAACCGACCTTGCGGCCCACGGCGCGATGTCCGGTGGACTCGCGTATCCGTTTGAGGGTTGCCTCCACTGTATACGCGGTGTTGAGATCGAAACCGGGACGGGAGGACGGAGGGACGGAAATCACCTGTCCTGTTTCCGCGGCGGACAGGAGTTCGTGGGCCAGGCTTTCGATGTCATTATTATTATGTTGATTGTCCGGCATGAACGGGTTCACCATATATTTCATCGCGCTATATTTCATCGGCTCATCGGCAGACGGCGGGTTGGAGCAGCGCGCAGGCATGACTATTACGACTCGCGCATATTATACGAGCCATTGGGGTATCCGTAAGGACGCAACCCGGTGGGCTACAATGTTCATCTTAGATAAGGATTTGTAGGCCTGTTTCGATGAGGAGGCGTCTGTGAAATCAATCTTGTTTGTGCTATTGCTTTGCGCGAGTTTTGCTTTGGGACAAGGGAATCAGGCTGCTGCCCCGACTTCGGATAATTCCCATCACGACAAGGGGCAGGTGACGGTTCAGGGCTGCGTGAGCCGCCTGAGCGGAGATTACGTTCTGGTGAAACAGGATCCGGCGGATACGTATGAGCTACAGGCCACTAAAAAAATCAAGCTTCGCCACTACATTGGACAGCGAGTCGAAGTGACCGGCGAGGAATTTCCTTCGATGAGCACGAGCTCTGACACCATGATGAGAACTGGGTCCGCCAGCCCGGTGACGATTTCGGTGAGTTCGATCCGGACCATCTCCAAAGAATGTTCAAGCCACTAATCTCCTGTCCCAGAAATTCGCGGAGTAAGTGCGGCGCCCTTTCGCCCTAGTGACGCCTTAGCGCGAGGACTGCTTCTCGGGGCGCCCTTTTCCTGATAAGAATATGAGCTTGCACTTGAGCCAAGCCATTCTCCTGTTTTTCGCGGCCGCGATTGCCGGGACGCTCAACGCGGTAGCGGGCGGCGGCAGCTTTGTTTCCTTCCCGGTCTTGCTGTTTACAGGTGTGCCCGCGGTACAAGCCAATGCCACCAATACGGTCGCCCTGTGGCCGGGGCTGGCGGCCAGCACGGTTGCCTACCTCAAGCGCCTGAACGCGCCGCTGCGGGTCTTGGTTCCGCTGCTCTTGACGAGCGTGGCCGGCGGGTGGGCCGGGGCATTGCTCTTGCTTAAAACTCCGCAGCATACTTTTCTTCATCTTGTTCCCTGGTTGTTGCTGAGTGGAACGCTGCTGTTTGCCTTCGGGAACAGGCTCCGCGCCTTGGCGGGGAGGGCGGCCGTGATCGATGATCTGGGGGCGATATCGTGGCAGGCGATCACCATCATTTCGATCCTGGAGTTGCTGGTGGCGGTGTATGGCGGATACTTCGGCGCCGGCATTGGATTTATGACGCTCGCCATGCTGGCGGCCCTGGGCATGCGCGACATTCACGCCATGGGCGCCCTTCGGACCCTGCTGGCGGTTGCGATCAATGCGGCCGCCGTCGTCACTTTCATCGTGGCGCGAGCAGTCTTGTGGCCGCAGTGCGTGGTCATGATCACGGGAGCTCTGACAGGGGGATGGTTTGGAGCGCACTACGCACAGAAAGCGGATCCGGGGAAAGTTCGGTACTTAGTGATCGGGACGGGCCTGGTGATGACCGCATACTTTTTTGTCACTGCCCGTTAATAGGCGCGCGCACAACCGCCCTGCTCGATCCCCGACAGTCTTCTCTAAGATTTAAGATTCTTGCGACTCAAGGCCTTTCCATTCTGGGGCGATAGCTATGTTGAGAGCCGGAGAATCAGGTAAACTTGTAGGTTAGCTTGCGTAGGCTGATGGGGAGTGTTCATGTCTCTCTGGTAATTGCGATTGGTCTCTGTCAAAGAGGACCCATTTGCGAGTGATTGCGTGACCGATCGCTGTTCTCGATGGTCGTCAACGGAAGAACCCTCCTACAATCTGAAGGTCGAATTAATAGTCTAATTTTCGAAAGAGGATAAATTCATGAGCACTTCCACACTTCTTGACACTCACACGGAGCAACCCACCAAGAGCGCCACCAAGTATGTTTACTTTTTTGGCGATGGAAAAGCCGAGGGCAACGGCAAGATGAAGGACGATCTGGGCGGCAAGGGCGCGGGACTGGCCGAGATGACCAATGCCGGACTGCCAGTCCCTCCGGGGTTCACTATCCAGACTGAAGCCTGCCGCGAGTACATGCGCAGCGGCGGCAAAGTGCCCGCCGAGGTCACGCAGCAGATGGAAGCGGCTCTGCGCCGTCTGGAACAGTTGCAGAAGCAGAAGCTGGGCGTGGGCGAGAATCCGCTGCTGGTGAGCGTCCGCTCGGGAGCGAAGTTTTCGATGCCGGGGATGATGGACACGATTCTGAATCTCGGCCTCAATGATCATAGCGTGGAGGCGCTCGCCGAGCGCAGCAATAATCCCCGCTTCGCCTACGATTCCTACCGGCGCCTGATTCAGATGTTCGGCAACGTGGTGCTGGAAATTCCGAAGTCCGAATTTGATGAAGTGTTCGATGCGAAGAAGAAACAGAAGAAGGCGAAGCTCGATACCGAACTCGATGCCAAGGCTCTGAAGGAAGTGATTCAGGAATACAAGAAAGTCGTGAAGAAGCACGCCAAGCGCGACTTCCCGCAGGATGCAAACGAGCAGCTCGTGATGGCGCGGGACGCGGTGTTTCGCTCCTGGCAAAACGATCGTGCTAAGCATTATCGGCGGATTAATAACATCGACGACATGCTCGGAACCGCGGTGAACGTGCAGGCGATGGTGTTTGGCAACCTGGGCGACACCAGCGGCACGGGCGTGGGTTTCACGCGCAATCCCGCGACCGGGGTGAAAGAATTTTATGGCGAGTTCCTGATGAATGCGCAGGGCGAGGATGTGGTTTCAGGCGTTCGCACTCCGGTACCCATTTTGGAATTGCAGAAGGTTATGCCCGATGTGTATCACCAGCTTCGCGAAATCACGACGCGGCTGGAAAAGCATTACAAGGACATGCAGGATTTTGAGTTCACCATCCAGGAGGGCAAGTTGTACATGCTGCAGACGCGCAACGGCAAGCGCACCGGCCGCGCCGCTGTTCGGGTCGCCATCGAGATGGTGGACGAGGGTTTGATTACCGAGAACGAAGCCATCTTCCGGGTCGATCCCAATCAACTTTATGATTTCCTGGTGCCCACGCTCGATGAAAAGAGCGCGAAGGTCGAAGTGCTGGCCACTGGCTTGCCGGCTTCTCCGGGCGCAGCGGTTGGGCAGATCGTTTTCTCCGCCGACGAGGCTGTCGAGAAAGCAGGCCATGGAGACAAGAAGAATCCAGTGATCCTGGTGCGCGCCGAGACTACTCCGGAGGATATTCATGGCATGGAGGTCGCGGCCGGCATTCTTACTTCGCGGGGCGGCATGACCAGCCACGCGGCGGTCGTGACGCGCGGCATGGGCAAGTGCTGTGTGGCCGGAGCCGGTGACATTGAGGTCAACGAACGGACGCGCGAAATGCGCGTGAAGGGCCAGGTGTTCCACGAAGGGGATTGGATCTCGCTCGATGGAACCACCGGGCGCGTGATCAAGGGCAAGCTGAATACTCTTCCAGCGTCGGCCGAGAATGCGGAATTAAAAAAGCTGCTGGGCTGGGCCGAGCCGTTCCGCAAGATCGGGGTGCGTGCGAATGCCGATATTCCTCGCGATGCGATCCAAGCGCGCGCCTTCGGGGCCGAGGGCATTGGTCTTTGCCGCACCGAGCATATGTTCTTCGCGCCGGACCGCATCCCGCACATGCGCGCCATGATTCTCGCCGACAACGAGAAAGATCGCCGCAAGGCCCTTAACAAATTGCTTCCGTATCAGCGCAAGGACTTCGAAGGTTTGTTCAAAGCCATGGAGGGCCTGCCGGTGACCATCCGCCTGCTGGATCCGCCTCTACACGAATTCCTGCCGAAGCGCGAAAAGCTGATGGTCGACCTTGCTACCCTTCCCCATGCAGATGCGAAGCAGAAGAAGGCGCTGATCGAGGATTACGGCGAATACGGCGCCAAGGGAGTCGGCGATCTCAAGAAGCTTTTGCCCGACCTGCTGCGCCGGGTAGAAGACTTGCATGAGTTCAATCCCATGCTGGGGCATCGCGGCTGCCGCCTGGGAATTACCTATCCGGAAATTACCGAGATGCAGGCACGCGCCATCTTCGAAGCGGCCGTCGCAGTCGAAAAAGCCGGCATCAAGACCCACGCCGAGGTCATGATCCCGCTGATCGCAACCCTCAAGGAGATGGAGAATCAAGCGGCCATTGTGCGCCGGGTGGCGGACGAAGTATTCAAAGAAAAAGGGAAAAAAGTCCATTACCTGGTGGGCACGATGATCGAGTTGCCACGCGCCGCACTGGTAGCCGACGAGATCGCGAAAGAGGCGGAATTCTTTTCTTTCGGTACCAACGATCTGACGCAAACCACATTCGGTTTTTCGCGTGACGACATCAACAAAGTCCTTCCCACGTATCTGGCGGAGGGAATTCTGAAACAGGATCCGTTCGCGGTGATCGATCGGGATGGCGTTGGCGAACTGGTTCGCATCGGAATCGAACGCGGGCGCAAGACACGGCCCGGCTTGGAGGTTGGCATTTGCGGCGAGCATGGAGGCGACCCGTCATCGGTGGAGTTCTGTCATCAGGTTGGAATGGACTACGTTGCCTGTTCCCCATTCCGCGTTCTGACCGCGCGCCTGGCGGCCGCTCAGGCTGGCGCCAGCGATAAGTTGAAGGTGGAAGCGGGACGGACGAAATAAAGTCCTTGGCACGGGTGCAGTGCTGCGCCCAGGTTAGCGCCCAAAGGACGGGCGCGAACCTGGGGCAC
>JBAQJU010000366.1:0-5928 GCA_049300475.1 Terriglobales bacterium
TTTTGACTTGACCTCGCACAAGCCTCCGCCCGACAATCTCGAATTTTCCTTCCAGCACAACATTGATCGCCTCCGTGTAGGCCAGATGCTCCTGCTCCAGAATGCGCGCGGCCAGCGTGTGCTCGTCATCGGAGTCGAGCACGGGGACGGTTTTCTGCACGATGATCGCGCCGTGATCCAGTTCTTCGTCGACGAAATGCACCGTGCACCCGCTCACTTTCACTCCGTAAGCAAAAGCCTGTTGTTGCGCTTCCAGCCCGGGGAACGAAGGCAAAAGCGAGGGGTGGATATTCAGGATGCGGTGCGGAAATTGCTGTACGAACCAGGGCGAAAGCAGCCGCATGTATCCGGCGAGGCAGATCAGATCGACTTTATGTTCGCGAAGCGCGGCCACCACTTCGCGATCGTGCTGCTCGCGCGTTTTTCCTTTGGAAGGAATCAGAAGCGCATTTATCCCGCGCTGTCGGGCGATTTGAAGGCCAGCCGCATCCACGCGATTCGAGATCACCACCGCAATCCGCGCGTCCGGAATTCGGCGCTCGTCGACACTGTCGGCAATCGCGACAAAATTCGAGCCGCGCCCGGAGAGAAGAATGCCAATATTTTTCATTTGCCGTTGCTAAAAGACATCATAGTGTACTGAGCGCATCGAATGAATCCGCACGGCCTTTGCCGAATCTCTAACAGTATGCCGGCCACCGCCCCAACCAAGGTCAACCGCCAGACCGTTGATTTATCCCGCTACCCCAATCTGGTCGTCATTTATCTCGGGATGCGTGTCAACCGCCTCACTGGGATCAAAACTCTTCTCGGCTTTGGCCCGCGCATCTCGGAGTCTGCCGCCGCACAACCCGACGGTCTGCTGTTGCACGACGCGTTTCTCTGGTCTCTGTTCCCGCCCCACGCCGGCATCCGCCAATACTGGCGCGACATGGATTCCCTACTCGCCTGGACGCGCTCGGAGCCGCATCGCGACTGGTGGAAGACGTTTTTGAAAAACTCCGGCGGCACCGCCTTCTGGCATGAAACTTACCTGATGACTGGCGGCATGGAAGCTATCTACGACGACGTGCCGCGCCCGATCGGGTTCATGCGCTTTGCTCCGGTCGTACCGGCGCGTGGGCCGATGTTTTCCGCCATGCATCGCGCAGGGTCGGAAAAGACCGAGTCGGCGGTGCTATCAGAAACCGATCTCTATGGGACTTGATTGCCGGACTGTCAGGCAAGAAGCAAGTTATGCGTTGGCGACCCCGGAGGGACTTGAACCCCCAACCCTCAGTTCCGAAGACTGATGCTCTATCCAGTTGAGCTACGGGGCCGTCTCTGAAACTTTATCACTAATGACCTCTGTGCTCGCCTGTGTACTCCGTGGTAACCAACCAGCGATGCCCACGAACAAATCTGAACTAGAATAAAAAGTTGCGCACGGCACGAACTCAATCTTTCATGGCCATTCGTCTCTACAACACACTCTCCGGAAAAGTCGAAGACTTCCATCCCATCGACGCCGGCCGCGTCCGCATGTACGCTTGTGGACCAACCGTCTACGACTACGGCCACATCGGCAATTTCCGAACATTCATCGCCGTCGATCTCCTCTACCGCTTTCTCCTTCAATCCGGATACGACGTTCGCTACGTCATGAACATCACCGACGTCGACGACAAGATCATCCGCAACGCAGCCCGCGACGGCGTCACCGTGCAGCAATACACCGCGAAGTACACGCAGGCGTTCCTCGAAGATTCCGCCACCCTCAACATCGTGCAGCCTACGCTCGTCCGCGCCACCGAGCACATTCAGGAGATGGCTGAGTTTATTGCCGAACTTGTCGCCAAGGGCTATGCCTACCGTACCGACGACGGCTCTTACTACTTCCGCATCGCCAAATTTCCGGGCTACGGCAAGCTCTCCAAGAAAGATTTTGCCGGCATGACCGACGGCGCCCGCGTGGATGTTGACGAATACGATAAGGACAACGCCCGCGACTTCGCCCTCTGGAAGGCTCCCAAGCCGGGCGAAGCTTTCTGGGAGACGCCGATCGGCTCCGGACGCCCCGGCTGGCACATCGAGTGCTCCGTCATGTCGATGGAGGAGCTCGGCCCCAGCTTCGACCTGCACGCCGGCGGCGAAGACCTCATCTTCCCGCACCATGAAAACGAAATCGCGCAATCGGAGGCGCTCAGCGGCCAGCCCTTCGCCCGCTACTGGTTCCACGCCCGCTTCCTGCTCGTTGAAGGACAGAAAATGTCCAAGAGCCTCGGTAACTTTTTTACGCTGCGCGATCTCGTTCTCAAAGGTCACAAGCCGTCGTCGATCCGCTGGCTGCTCACGCAGGTTCCCTATCGCAACCAGTTGAACTTCACTTTCGAGGGACTGAAGTCGGCTGCCAGTTCGGTCGAAAAGCTGCGCAATTTCCGCTTCCGCCTGACAAGTTCGCAGTTCCAGGCCGGATCGAACCCGGCCATGTCGAAACTCGCCGCCGAAACCGCTGACCGCGTAACCGCCGCCCTCAGCGACGATCTCAACACCGCCGAAGCGCAGGGCGCCATCTTCGACATGCTGCGCAAAACCAACACCGCGCTCGATGCGGCCGAAGTGCGGCAAGAGGACATGAAGGCATTGCTGGCGACGCTCGACCGCTTCGACGAGATATTCAGCGTGCTGAAAGATGACGATCAGCCAAAAATGAAAGCAGTGCTGGATTGGGCGCGCCAGGCTGGTCGCGAAAAAGACGTCAGCCCCGAGTTGGTCGAATTCGCCGGTTCAGCGCAACTGGCGGACGAACAAGTGAATCAAAAGCTGGCCGAGATGGAGGCCGCGCGCAAGGCTCGAAACTTCAAGCAGTCCGATGCCATCCGCGCCGAACTCTCTGCAGCCGGCATAATAGTAGAGAACACAAAAGACGGCGTGCGCTGGAGAAGAAAGTAGCGTCAGCATCTTGTCAGCGATTCAACAATTGTCATCCTGAGCGTAGCATAGTCGTGCGAAGCAACGATCAGGCGGAGTCGAAGGACCTCTACGCCACCGAGTCCTCCAGCCGCCTTGGCAGGCGCTCTCCCGAAAACATGGTTTCTGGGCTCATCGCTCGGCGACTACAATGTTCAAATTACCAATGCTCTCCCTCGACGACCTGATCCGCGAAGCTGAAATCGCCCACGGCCACCTGTGCGCCGGTCAAATCCTGGGCGTCCGCCTGGCCATGTTCGGGCTCGCGAAATTAGGCATTGAAGATCCACGCGGAAAAGACCGCAAGCGCCTGGTCACTTTCGTAGAAATCGACCGCTGCGCCACCGACGCCATCGGCGTAGTCACCGGATGCCGCCTCGGCAAGCGCGCCCTGAAATTCCGCGACTGGGGAAAGATGGCTGCCACGTTCGTCGACCTGGAAACCGGCAAGGCAGTCCGCATCGCCGCGAAAGAGTCGTCCAAAAAGCTGGCGCGCGAAATGCATCCCGAAATCGAAAACAAGAACCAGCAGCAGATGCTCGCCTATCGCGAGATGAAAGACGAAGACCTGTTCTCGACCCAGTGGGTAAAGGTGGTATTGCCTCCAGAAGAATTTCCCGGCTACAAGGCAGACCGCATAGTCTGCGCCGAATGCGGAGAGGGAATCAATTTCCACCGGGAAGTGGAGCGCGACGGGCGCGTGCTTTGCAAGGCATGTGCGGGCGAAAAGTACTACGACACTATTTCTGACAATGATTGACTCATGCGGGCTGCTCGATCCAAAATCAGCTGGAAAGGAGCAGTCGTCATCATGAAACTTCATAAAATCATCCTGCTAACCGCGGCCGCTGCATTGACCGCGGACGTTGTTGTGCCTCACAGCTACACACTAGTTAGCCTCACTCAGCAGATCGCACCGACACAACCTGCACAGCCGGTTCAACCGGATCACGATCACCAGTCGACCGAGGACGAGGGTCCGACGACGTTGGCGGTTGGGTCTCAGGCTTCGGGGGCATTCGTAAACACAACCGCAGCGACAATGATCCTAAACAGGCGGGTATAACGGCGACGCCCGAACCTCAAAGTCGCGAAGCAAGGACGAGGCCGCTCAATTCTCCGAGTGGCCTCGTTGATTGCGCGTGCCCGCTTGCGGGTTATGCTTGAAGCACTTACTTGATTCCTGCCACTTCTAGGCAACGACGGTTGGCAGCAATATTCTGCTCGAACTTGCCTGGACCAAGCGCGCCTTCAGGTCTAAAAACTTCCAGAGCAGGCGTTGTCTCACATAGAATTCGCAAGGCTGCTTCACGCTGGCCGACGATGAGGAACAACCGGGCCGTTTCTCGCAGTTCACATTGATGCTGACTCCCGGGATCCACGCCAGTTCCCGAGCAGGGTTGTACGTTCATAGACGCCGCTAAAGCCGCGACACTGTCAGATGGTTTCTCTTGTGTCCACGCCGAACCTGCGAGCACGAACGCCGCGACGGCAAGTACCGCAAAATACAATTTCATATTTCCTCCCGTAGTGAATGGTTTTCTTGGAGTCAACCAGAGATCGAAAGGAACAGCGAAAACTAACCACAAACCTTCTCAAACGCATGCGCCACGCGCAGCACCGTCGCCTCATCGAAGTGCCGTCCAAAAATCTGCAGCCCGATTGGCAGCTCTTCGCGCGTCTCGCCGCACGGCACCGATATCCCCGGAATCCCAGCGAGATTCGCCGTCACGGTGTAGATATCCGCGAGATACATCGCGAGCGGATCGTCTACTTTCTCTCCTAACTTGAACGCCGCAGTTGGCGCAGTCGGCGCGGCGATCACATCCACCTTTTTGAAAGCCTCATCGAAATCGCGCGTTAGTAAGGTCCGCACCTTCTGCGCTTTCAAGTAATACGCATCATAGTAACCCGCGCTCAGCGCATAAGTCCCGAGCATGATGCGTCTTTTTACTTCCATGCCGAATCCGCCGTCGCGCGTCTCGCGATACATTTCCGCCAGCGTCTTCGCGCCATGGGCGCGAAATCCGTAACGCACGCCGTCATAGCGCGCCAGGTTCGCCGACGCTTCCGCCGTTGCCACAATGTAGTAGGCCGGAATTGCATACTCAGTGTGGGGCAGGCTCACAGGCACGATCTCGCAACCTAGCTCGGCCAACTTCTGGATTGCCGCCTCGACCGCTGCGCGCACCTCGGCATCCAGGCCCGAGCCAAAATACTCCTTCGCCACTCCGATTCTTAGTGGCTCACCCGAAGTCGCCTCACGAGTCACCTCTCTTTCGCGGGCGGGGGCGCCCGCGCCACACGTAGTCAGCGGCTTTTCTAATTCCGCCACATAATCAGGGACCGGAACATCCGCCGAAGTCGAATCCATCGGATCGCGGCCGGCAATCGTGCGCAACACCAGCGCCACATCCTTCACGGTGTTTGCAAACGGACCAATGTGATCGAGCGACGACGCAAACGCAATCAGCCCATAGCGCGACACGCGTCCATAAGTCGGCTTCAATCCCACCACTCCGCAGAACGAAGCAGGCTGCCGAATCGAGCCGCCCGTATCCGACCCGAGGGTCGCCACCGCCATTCCCGCCGCAACGGCTGCCGCCGATCCTCCTGACGATCCTCCCGGAACACGCGTTTTGTCGCGCGGATTGCGCACCGGATGGTACGCCGAGTTCTCCGTGGACGAGCCCATGGCAAACTCGTCGCAGTTGAGCTTGCCCAGGACAACCGCGCCCGCCGCTTCCAGCCGCGCCACGGCCGTGCAATCATACGGAGGAACAAAGTTTTCCAGAATCTTCGATCCCGCTGTGGTGCGCACGCCGCGTGTCACCATGACGTCTTTGATCGCGATGGGAACCCCGGCGAGCGGCGGCAGCGGCTTGCCATCCGCGACCATCATGTCGATGCGCTCGGCCTGGGCTCGCGCCCGATCTTCAGACAACGTCAGAAAAGCGCCAATCTCCTCGTCTTCTTTCT
>JBAQJU010000367.1:0-27971 GCA_049300475.1 Terriglobales bacterium
GCATAAGGTCGTAAAGAAGATCAAGAAAGAGAAAACCGATCGCGAGGAAATTTTTGAAGCGCTGCAGAAGCTGGGGCACGAGCCTTTTCACGTTGAACTGGACGGGCGTCCGCAGTCGTTGCACGCGCTCGCGAAGTGCGATGCCGACCTCATCTTCAACCTGACCGAGTCGTTCGACGGCGATGACACGAAAGAGATGAACGTGGTTGCCTACGTGGACCTGCTGGGGTTGCGCTACACAGGCGCCGGACCGCATTCGCTTTTTCTGGCGCAGGATAAGGCCATTGCAAAGAAGATCTTCGCATTCCATGGAATCAAGACTCCGTTCTTTGCAACCTCCTATCGTGGACGGATCGAACACGCCCATGACATTTCATTTCCGCTGATCGTGAAGCCCGCGTGGGAAGACGGATCGATTGGCATCGACGCCGGTTCGGTCGTTCGCAACGTCAAGGAGATGATGGAGCGCATCGAGTACATCCAGGATGAATTCGATTCTCCGGCGCTGATCGAGGAGTACATCGAAGGGCGGGAAATTTACGCGGGAGTGCTGGGGAACTACGAACGAGCGCAGGTTCTGCCGCTGATCGAACTCGACCTTTCGCGGCTGCCCGAAGGCACGCCAAAAATTGCCAGCTACGATGTGAAGTTTGAGAAAAACAGCGAAGCTTACAAGCTGACCAAGTCGGGGATTGCCGAAGATCTGGACGAGGAGACACGAAGGCGGTTATCAGATACGGCGCTCGCCACCTACCGCGCGCTCAAGCTGCGCGATTATGGTCGCATTGACATGCGGCTCGCACCCGACGGCGATGTGTATGTCATCGAGGCGAATCCGAATCCGTGGCTGGCCAGCCGGCAGGAATTCGCCATGGCGGCGAAGGCCGCGGGCCTTTCCTACACTGAGATGATCGGGACGATTGTCGATCTGGCCATGAGCCGGTATCTCAACGCCACCATGGCGTATGCGGCGGCGATGCATTAGACGAGGGCCGGAGAAGCCAATCCAGACACCTGCCATAGAAGAATCTGATGCATTAGCCGGGTGCTTTTCATTGACGAAGGACTGCTTGCAAGGTTATCCTTTTAACACAGAATTACTTAGTAATACTGGGTATTGCTTCCAAGTTATGAGGACTACGCAAATCATATCGATTTCTTTGCCTCCTGCCATGGTGCGGCAATTCGAGGAGGTGCGGAAAAGAGAATCCCGCACCCGCTCGGAACTGGTGCGGGAGGCGCTCCGCGCGTATTTCGAAGCGCGCTATCCGACGGTGATGCCCACCAAGGCGGAACTGTCCGCACTGCGTCGCGGCCGAGCGGCCTTCCGCCGGGGGGATTCGCTATCATTAAGCGAGTTCCTCGATGGCTTGGAACCTCCAACTCGCCGGGCCCGCACAAAAGAACTTCCGAAAGCTATCCGCAAAAGATCAAGCGCGCGTTAGGGCTGCTCTTCGCTCAATGGAGGAGAATCCCTTTCTGGGTGACATAAAGCGACTTCAGGGACAAACCACTGCCTGGCGTCGTCGCGTCGGCAATTACCGCATCGTTTATGACTTGTACATCGAAGAACATCTGATCGTCGTGGCCGGGATTTTTCGTCGCACGTCGACGACTTACTAGCCAACCGGCAAACTTGTTTTGAGTTCGGAAAATCCGACTATTTGGCCGCCGACATACGCTTTGAGGAAATCGCGCCGCCGAGTTGAAAAAGCCCACTAGCGCGCCCGGCCAGTCCCCACTGGTTGCAGTCTTTCGAACACTTCCTCGGCCCGGCGCAGCGCCTCCTGCACGTTTACGCAAATATTCTCGGGGCCGACCAGCTCTTCGAATTCGGTGTGCTCAATCAGCCGCATGGGTTGCTCCCTCGCGCCGCAGAGGATCAGCGCGCGGTCGCTTGCTTTCAATGTTTTTGCAACCTGCTCGAGCGCGAACAATCCGGTTGCGTCGAGCGCGGTCATGTTCCGCAGCCGGATGATGACCACCGGCGGCAATTCGTGCATGTTCTGGGTGACCACGTCAATCTTGTCGGTCGCGCCGAACAAGAATGGGCCGTGGATGCGAAAGATGGTTGCGTAATAGGGAATATCCTTGTCCTGCAGAATGTGCACGCGGCCGTCTTCGATGTAGTCGTCCGTCACCTGAGATACAGTCGTGGTGGCGGCGACGCGGCTGATGAAGAGCAGGGCGGCCAGGATCATTCCGGCCTGCACGGCGACCGTGAGATCGGCAAACACAGTCAGAGCAAAGGTTACCAGCCAGACGCTGATGTCGGTTTTGGTCAGCGTGAGCAGCGCCGGAATCTCGAGCCATTCGCCCATGTTGTAGGACACAACCATGAGAATGCCGGCCAGCACCGCCATCGGGACGAAGCGGACCCAGTGCGACGCAAAGAGAAGAATCGCGAGCAGGGTGAGGGAATGCATCATGCCAGCAATCGGTGTTTTTGCCCCTGAGCGGATGTTGGTCGCGGTGCGGGCGATCGCGCCTGTGGCCGGCAATCCGCCAAACATCGGTGAGACCACGTTGGCCAGTCCCTGGGCAACCAGCTCGACATTGGGATTGTGGCGGTCATTCGACATACGGTCGGAGACCACCGCCGACATCAGCGACTCGATCGCGCCCAGCATCGCAACGGTCAGGGCCGGCCCCAGCAAGCCGTGGATCAATTCCGGGCGGAACGATGGAATTGCAAAGTGCGGTAGCCCGCTGGGAATGCCTCCAAAGCGGCTGGCAATGGTTTCGACCGGCAGTTTGAAGATCGCCACCACCGCGGTGCCCAGCACCAGGGCCACGATCGCGCCGGGAATGCGGATGGAAATTCCACGGCATACGATGATGATGGCCACCGTGCCCACCGCGAGCAATGTGGCCTCGAAGGAAATCGTATGAAAGTTTCGCGCCAGTGCTTCCATGCGCTGCCAGAACACACCTGGAACCTTTTCCAGTTTCAGTCCGAAGAAATCCTTTACCTGTGTGCTGGCGATCAGGATGGCGATGCCGTTAGTGAATCCGATCACGATGGGCCGGGGAATGTACTTCACGGCGGAGCCCATGCCGGTCAGGCCCATGATGACGAGAAAAAAACCGGCCATCACCGTGCACATGAACAAACCGTCAACGCCGTGGACGGCGACGATTCCCGCAACGACGACCACGAAGGCCCCGGTCGGCCCGCCAATCTGCGTGGTTGAGCCACCCAGCAGGGAAATCAGAAAGCCCGTGACAATGGCGCAGTAAATTCCGGCTTGCGGCGTCAGCCCGGAGGCGATCGAGAACGCCATCGCCAGAGGCAGGGCGACCAGGCCCACCGTGATGCCAGCGATCACATCGTGCAGGAATTTGTTCCAGGTGTAACCGCGCAGGCAGATAACCGATTTCGGCAGCCACTCGTCCGACAGAAGAGAATGCGAAGAGAAAGAACGAGCCCGCATAGTAACAATTATGTCAGGAGCCCAAAGAAAACGGCAAAAAGAAGCACACACGGAGGTAACAGGTTCGCGATCGCCACTTTAAAGAAGAAAAAGCTGCCGACAAAATCGGCAGCTTCGAGAAAACGCGCGGACGAGGGCGTCCGCGCCACACGTCTCAAGTTCTTTCTAAAACAAATTCCAGAGGTACTGGTTGTAGACGTCGTGGTGGTACTGGACTTCGGGCGCTTTAACGAAAGTTCCCAGGAGGCGGGGGCAGCGGTCCGCCGAGGCCTGTTTCAGATCGGCGTACCGGCCCATCACATCCTTACCCAGTAATGTCGACACCCACTCGGCGTTGCGGAAGTTTTCGAGCGCAGTGTAGATATTGTCGGGCAGATAGCGCTCCGCCTGGCGCAGGTTCTTGATTTTCGCGGTCGTGCCTTCGAGACCCGTTTTGAAGATCGAGAGCATGACCAGATAAGGATTCGCATCCGGAGCCACGGAGCGGACTTCGACGCGCATGCTGCGCTCGTTGCCGATCGGAATGCGAATCATGGAACCGCGATCGACAGGCGATGCCTTGATCTGGTTCGGCGCTTCGAAGTGCGGATCGAGACGGCGATACGCGTTCACGCTCGGATTCAGAATGAGGCATATGTCATTGCCGTGGGTGAGAATGCGATCGAGGAACTCATAGCCGAACTTGCTGAGTTTTTCTTCGCCCTTGGGATCCCAGAACTGATTCTTGCTGCCCTTGCTGATCGAGACGTTGGTGTGCATGCCGCTGCCATTTACGCCCACCACTGGTTTGGGCAGGAAGCACGCAGTCAACCCCATGTTGCGCGCGACCTGGCGGCAGATCAGTTTGTAGAGCTGGATGTGATCAGCGGCGGCGACGACCTCCGCGTAGTTGTAGTTGATTTCGAACTGCGAAGGCGCCACCTCGGGGTGATCCTTTTCGTTCTGGAAGCCCATGGCGCGCTGCACTTCGGCGGTGGTGTCGATGAAGGTGCGGAGCGGATCTCCGGGCAGTGAGTGATAGTATCCGCCCGTGTTTACATATTCGAATTTCAGCGTTTCGTGGTAGGTGCGCTCGGCGTCCGCGCCCTTGAAGAGGAAGCCTTCAATTTCGTTGGCGGCGTTGAGGGTATAGCCGTTTTTCTTGAATTGATTTTCAGCGAATGTCTTGAGCACGCCGCGCATATCGGCGGAGTAGGGCTCTCCACCTTTGTCGATGACTTCGCCGAAGACCATCACTTTGCCGGGCCCAAATACGTCGGCCGGACCCCAGTAAAAAGCGCTCCAGTCGATGCCCAGGCGCAGATCGCTTTCGCGCTGCGCGGTGAAGCCGCGAATCGAGGAGCCGTCGAAGGTCAGATTGTCAAAGCTCTTCACCAGGAATTTCTTGTCATAATCCAGCATGTGCAGGCGGCCTTCGAGGTCGCTGAACATGACGGTGACAGCCTTGATGCGCGACTCGTCGGTCAGGTATTTCAGGCGCTCTTCCTGGATTTTTCCAGGCGCCACACGATCCAGGCGCTGCTTCTTCGCCTTCAAATTCATTTCTTCGAGTTCGTCGTAAGGGATCGCCAGAAAATTCCGCAGTTCAGTTGACATGCCTCTCCTTTTTCCCAAGAAACAGGAATCTAAGAATGTTCCACACAAACAGAATCTGAGCCGAAGCCCAAAAACATTTTGTCCGGAGATGAACGTAATAGGCTAACGCGCCCGACGAAATGAGACAAATAGAAATCGGTTATGGCGGCGATTAAGGGAGATTTATTTGCGGCGGGGAGTCAAAATGCCTCGTCTGTGGTGCAGTTCTTGGTCATGGACGAGGCTGACCAATGCTGGCCGACGGCTTAAAGCGGTCCCACTCGAGCGGAACACAAGTCCGGAGATTAACTTCGCGGTTTAGCTCAGGGGTCTATGGCGGTCTCCATGAAATAATGAGAATCAAGGGAAAATGCATGATTTGCGCTCTTTGCCAGATTCGAAAAGAAAAGCGGTTTTGCCCAGCGGTGCATGGAAAAATATGCGCGCAGTGTTGCGGCGAGCAGCGCGAGGTCACGCTCGACTGTCCGAGCGAATGTCCGTATCTATTGCAGTCGCGACAGCAGGCGCGCGAGCATGAAAAGCCCCGCGAAACCACTGCGCTGGATCGCGCCGCCATGTTTCCCGAGATCGAAATCACTGAGCAGTTTCTATACGAACGCGAGCAGCTGATCATGGGCCTCAGCTTCGCGCTCGCGACGAGCGGGCGCGCCGGGCGTTCGCTCGACGGGCACCCACTGACCGACCGGGACCTGATTGCGGCGCTCAGTTCGCTCGCCAAGAGTTACCAGACGCTGGTGGAATCGAGCCTGATCTACGAGCAGCCAACCGCGAACCTCGCGCACCATGAGATCGCGCGCGAAGTGGCAACCATGGTGAAGGAGTTTCGCGAGGCCGAGCAGAAGCATCTGGGCTACTCGCGGCTGCGCGATTCAGAAGTGCTGAAGGCGCTCGTGTTCCTGTTGCGCATGGGTCTCGCCCGCACCTCAGGGCGTCCCAAATCCCGCGCCTTTGCCGATTTTCTGTTTGCCCAGTTCCCCGCACCACAGTCGGCGATTGCGGCCCCGGAAGCCTCCGGCAGCCGGATCGTGATCCCCTGACCGGCTTCAGAGTTTCGCGGCGCGCCAGGCTCCCGCTTCCAGTTTCCGAACGGTCTGCCCAGGGGGAAGCGCGGCGAGCAGTTCGCGTGCTGTTTTCTTGAGCACAGGATGGCACACCTCGGGAGCGATCTCCGCCAGCGGTTCCAGCACAAACCGCCGCCGTTGCATTTCGGGATGGGGAATCACGAGGCCCGGCTCTTCCAGCCCGCGATCGCCGAACAGCAGCACATCAATGTCGATCTTGCGCGGGCCCTTGTCGCGAAACCGCAATCGTCCCAGCGCGGCCTCAACCGACAATACAAACTTCAGCAGTTCACGCGGCGTCTTGCCGGTCTCGATCGCCGCCACGCAATTCAAGAACCAGGGCTGGTCTGGAACGTCGACCGGTTGAGTCTCATACAGAGCTGAGACCGCCCGCAGGGAGCCGGCGGCAGGCAGTTGAGCGAGCGCCGCGCGCAAGTGGGCGGCGCGATCCCCCAGATTCGATCCGAGCGAAAGATAGGCGATCTCCCCCATCTTCATGATGTCGCGCATAGTATCGCGGCAAAGGCTGGCGAATCCATAAGAAACTTGCGAGCCAGGATCGCTTCCCGATTTGCTAAACGCATTTTCTCTTATATCTCGAGCCCCATCCCCAGTAACTATCCTGTGCGAGCGCCCCTGAACAGTGTGATTCGGTACTCACTTAGTCCGGTACCTCAGTTACTTTCGTCCGCGCTGGGCTACGGGTACGATCAGGATGAAATGAAACTGGAATCGCTTCTGATCAGCCGCGATGCGGCTTTGCTCGGGGTGCTGCGGCCGACGCTGGAGAAGATCTCGGTCCGGATCGAGGTCTGCCCCGACAGCCAGAACGGGAGCAACCTGCTGATGAAGCGTAAGTTCGATGCCGTCATCATTGATTGCGACGATCTGCAGGGCGGGGACACGATTCTGCGCGATTTGCGCAAGACTCCGAGCAATTCGAAGTCGGTGGCATTTGCGGTGGTGAATGGTAAAACCACCACGCAGGAAGCGTTCCAGTGTGGCGCCAATTTTGTCCTGCAGAAACCCCTCACTACGCTGCACGCGACCCGCTGTTTCAATGCGGCGCTGAATTTCATGGTTCGCGAGCGGCGCCGCTACTTCCGCTATCCGGTCGAGATTCCGGTGCGCCTCAAGGTTCCTCATGGTCCGGAATTCACTGCCACCTCCACTAACTTGAGCGAGGGCGGCATGGCCCTCCACATCGCCGGCCAGTTGCCCAAGGAAATGGCAGCCGCGTTGCGTTTCACGCTTCCCGGCTCCAACACTGCACTCGAACTGAAAGGGCAGGTCGCCTGGACTGACGGGAGAGGCCGCACCGGCATTCGCTTCGTCGAGGTTCCGCAAAGTTCGCAATATCAATTGGACAAATGGTTGACCGATCGCCTGCAGAGCGAAATGCCACAGCACATGATGGCGCACTTATCGCTTTCGTAATCCCGGCTGCAAATTTTCGCGCGACGTCCGGGCTTGAAACAACATCCACCGCCGAGACGCCGAGATCGCAGAGAAAATCTCTAAGCGCGTACCCTTTTGGATTTACAGGAAAAACCTTTCCCGGCGGGCGCTGCGTCTCAACTCCCCGTACCCAGCTTGTAACTTGTGCTCCCCTGCCGGTGTGTCACTGTTGGTAAGGTCGAGGAAAATCTCGACTCCGATAAGGATCGACGACAGTCCAATCAGACCGCCACACAGGAAGCGCATGACCACCAGCACGACGATCACACTGGAAGAGAGAATCGGGCGAACCGAGCGCCTGCTGCGCCGCCTGGAGGAAGATCAGCCGTACTTGCGGGAGCGCCTGTCCGCACTCGGCGCCGAACATCGCCAGAGCGCCTATGCCTTCGCGGATCGGGTACGCGCCGAGGCTGAAGCGGAGCTGGCGCGCTTGCTCGCCGAACGCACTCCGCCCATGGAGTGGAACGCTCCTCAGCCTGCCGATTAGCGACGAGCTGCAAGTCGCGAGCCAGGAGCTAGGGCCTTTCACCGCCGAGACACCGAGCGCGCCGAGACAATCTTCATTTATTGGAAACCCAAAGGGGCTAGCCGCCTCGAGATTTTCTCTGCGATCCCGGTGTCTCGGCGGTAGATGTTGTTCTAAGCACGGAACTCGTGGCTCGCGACTCGTAGCTCGCTAAACGCTCAAGCTGGCGGCAGAGGCCATCGCGGGAGCCCGCATCCCGTCGTCCATCGTAGTTTCTTCCCAATACGACCGGTCGCGCAGAATGCGCGATACCAGCGCCGTATGCATGGCGTGGCCGGCGCGATCGGCTACCACCGCGCCCAGAATCTGCTTGCCGATGAGCGCAAGATCGCCGATCAGGTCGAGCACTTTATGCCGCACAAATTCGTCCGGAAAACGGAGCGGAGGATTTAGAACCTCTTCGCGATTCAGCACAATGGCGTTTTCGGTCGACGCACCCCGGATCAAGCCCTGTTGCCGCATGGCGTCAGCTTCATGCAGAAATCCGAATGTCCGCGCGGGCGCAATTTGCTTCAGATAGCTGCCGTTGGTCAGCCGGACGCAGAAACTCTGCTTGCCAATAAGAGGATGCGGGAAGTTGATGGAATAGGAAACCGAATATATATCGGCGGGATAAATAGCGATAAATTTGTCGCCTTCGCGCAACTCGATCTCGCGCACCATCCTCAGATAGGTGCGCGCCTTGCGCTGTTGCTTCGAGCCTGCCTTTTGAATCATCTCGACGAACGGGCGGGCGCTGCCGTCGAGAATGGGCAGCTCGAGATTGTCGAGTTCGACGATTGCATTGTCGATACCGGCCCCGATAAATGCCGAGAGCAGGTGCTCGGTGGTGGAAATCAGCACGCCCTTTTTCATCAGGCTGGTGGCATAGCTGACGCGGGCCACATTGCGGCCGCTGGCTTCAATGGCGAAGCCATCGAGGTCGGTTCGATGGAAAACAATGCCGGTGCCGGCGGGCGCGGGAAGGATGCGCAGATTGACAGGCGCGCCGCTGTGCAATCCAATGCCGGAGCAGTGTACCGCTGCGCGAATTGTTTGTTCGTGTATCAAGGCTGCGTGAGTCAAATCGTTGAAGACGACGATTCGAATGACTTGTAAGTCTTTGGCGATGAAATAGATTACAGGGAGGACGGAATTGTTGTATGTGGCAAAATTACCACACTTCGTGGCTTGGCGCGCCACCCGCGAGCTAACTCATTCTGGCTGTATAAGATCGCCGAAACGGCCAGCGAAGAATATCCGGGGTTTTCGGGGGAATTCTGCTGTTTCACCGGCCCTTGAGCGGTTTAAACGGGTCATACGTCACATTCGCGTCGAACATCTTGTCGGGCAGGTCAAGGTTGTACCTTGCGGTGTAGATGAAGCGCTGCTGCGAGGTCTCTCCGTTGAAGTAGCGCGTAATGGAGTGCGGAGTCATGATGCCATCTTCCGGCTTGTAATGATCGTAGACCTCCTCCTCGGTGTTTTTCTGCCTGTCTTTGGGATCGCGCCACGAATAACTGATCTTGATGGGATAGTGGGTATTCTGATCGAGCCACACATTTACCGAATCGTCGTGGCTGTTGAGCAGCGTCACACCCTCGGCGGGCTTGCTGTCCACAATATCCAGACCGTCATAGAACAATGCGACTGTGGGGTCGGTGATCCACTGGCGGAAGATCCATTCCAGGGAGTGCCGGCGCCGGCGCAGGAATTTCTCCAGTTCCAGCTTGTCCTGCGCAGCCGTGCCCTTGTAGCTGATCTCGTAGCCCTGATCGCCATTGTGAATAAGGACGAGATCGAACTTATGGCCTGACTTCAGGCCTCCGATATCGATTGTTCCCGGGATTACATGAATGTCCTTGGTTGCGATGACTTCAAAGCGGTCCTTGTCGGGATATTCGAGATAGTAGTTATAGAGAATTCCGGTGCTCTCGGTGTGCCCATGATGGAGCGGGTAGTAGCGTCCGGACTCGCTGCGGTTCTTGTAGGTGAGATAAGCCTGGCCGCCCAGCGCCTCGATTGTCTGATCGAGCAGGGCCCTAGCCTTATGGGCGCTCTCCGTGCCGTTGAGGTTGATCGCGGTGTTGGGCGCAGGAGGCAGGTTCTCACGCGGCGGCGGTTGCATTTCGGTCTGGGCGTAGGAAAGCGCAGAAAACAGCAATAGGAGAGAGAGGGTCTTCATTCTTACTATTTTAGAAGCTGCGGGGGCGATTTTAGCTGTACGGGCGAAATTCGGCTCTCGTGCCTCCGTTTCATAAAACTCCTCCTACCCCACCAGCACCGCGCCGCCATTCACGTTGAAAATCTCTCCCGTAATGAAGCCGGCATAAGGGGTGCATAAAAACAGGATTGGCCCGGCGATCTCATGCGGCGTTCCCACGCGGCCCAGCGGTATGGTTCCGAAAACCTTGGCACGTGTCGTTGGATCGTTCAGCGCTGCCGCCGACATGTCGGTCGCCACCCATCCGGGGGCCACGCAATTAACGCGGATACCATCGCGGGCGAGCTCCGTCGAAAGTCCTTTCACCATGCTGATGACGGCGCCTTTGGTGGCAGCGTAGTCGCAGTGGAAGGCTTCGCCGCGCTGTCCGGCGGTGGAACTGACGAGGACGATATGGCCGGTTGGATCAGACGCCTGGCCAGCGCCCTGTGGAGATTGGCTGCGCTGCTTCTTCATCTGCGCGACGGAGTGCTTGATGAGGCCAAATACGCTGTCGAGATTGATCGAGATGGTGCGGTGCCATTGCTCGTCGGTCATGCGGTCGACGGGCGCATCTTCGGGCGGCCAGATACCGTGATTTGCAACCAGGATGTCGAGCCGCCCGAAAGCGGCAACCGCCGCCGATACGAGTTGCCCGGCTGCCTGGGGGCTCGAAAGTTCGCATTGCACGGCATGGCAATTCGCGGCCCCGCATTCGCGCGCGAGGGCGTCAGCCTGATCCTTGGCGGACTGGTAGCTGAAGACGACCTTCGCGCCCGCCTCCACGAAGAGCCGCACGGTAGCCTCGCCAATGCCGCGCGAGCCGCCGGTGATGAGAGCAACCTTGGAATCAAGAGAAAGGTTCACAGGCTCTAAATATTATCAGGATGAGTGATGGAGCGACGGGCGCCCTCGCCCGTCCAGCACAATTTCGAGGCTCCAAAAGAAGAAAGGCGGCCAAAAAGGCCGCCCGTTCACAACTATGATTTGTGCTCGCACGGGCGAGGCGCCCGTGCCTCCAACTTTTTTCTTACGCGGTTGCCGGACGCTCTCCGCTTTTGGCCGGGGTGCGCTCTGGTTTCAACACCTGCTGCACGGTTTCATCCGCGGTCTTGGCCGGCAACGGCTTGAGCGGCGGCAGATCCTGTCCATCGACCAAAAGCTTAATCTCGGTCGCGTCCAGCACCTCGCGTTCGATCAGCGCCTTCGCAATCTTCTCCAGCGTGTCGCGGTTGCCGGAAAGAATCTCTTTCGCCGTGCTGTAGCCCGCGCTCACCATTTTCTTCACTTCTTCGTCGATCTGGATGGCGGTAGCTTCCGAGTAATCGCGGTGCTGCGCGATCTCGCGGCCGAGGAAGATCTGCTCTTCCTTCTTGCCGAAGGTCAGCGGGCCGAGATCGCTCATGCCCCATTCGCAGACCATCTTGCGCGCTAGTTCAGTGGCCCGTTCAATGTCGTTGCCGGCACCGGTCGACATCTGGTTCAGGAAAATCTCCTCTGCAATCCGCCCGCCCATCAGGATGGCGATTTGCGTGTCGAGATAATTCTTGTAGTAGTTGTGGCGGTCATCCACTGGCAACTGCATGGTCAAGCCGAGCGCCATGCCGCGTGGAATGATCGTGACCTTGTGTACCGGATCGGCGTGCGGCAACTTGGCTGCGACCAGCGCGTGCCCGGCTTCGTGATAGGCGGTGTTTCGCTTCTCTTCGTCGGTGAGCAGGAGCGACTTGCGCTCCACGCCCATGAGGACTTTGTCTTTCGCCACTTCGAAGTCGTATTGCAGAACGGCCTTGCGATTCTGCCGCGCCGCCGCGAGCGCCGCTTCGTTCACCATGTTGGCGAGGTCGGCGCCCGAGAAGCCAGGCGTACCGCGCGCGAGGACGGAGAGGTCGACATCATCGGCGAGTGGAATCTTGCGTGTGTGAACCCGCAGAATCTCTTCGCGGCCACGCACATCAGGACGATTCACCACCACGCGGCGATCAAAACGTCCGGGCCGCAGCAGCGCGGGATCGAGCACATCGGGACGGTTGGTCGCGGCCATCAAGATGACGCCATCGTTCGATTCGAAGCCGTCCATTTCCACCAGCAACTGGTTGAGGGTCTGCTCGCGTTCGTCGTGTCCACCGCCCAGGCCAGCTCCGCGATGACGTCCCACCGCGTCAATTTCGTCAATGAAGATGATGCAGGGCGCATTCTTCTTGCCCTGCTCAAACAGGTCGCGCACGCGGCTTGCGCCGACGCCTACGAACATTTCGACAAAGTCCGAGCCGGAGATCGAGAAGAACGGGACATTCGCTTCGCCCGCCACCGCCCGCGCCAAAAGCGTCTTGCCGGTTCCCGGAGGGCCGACCAGCAGCACGCCCTTCGGAATGCGTCCGCCCAGCTTCTGGAACTTCTGCGCCTCGCGCAGGAACTCGATAATCTCGTGGAGCTCTTCCTTGGCCTCGTCCACGCCCGCCACGTCCTTGAACGTGATCTTTTTCTGCTGCATGGAGAGCAGGCGCGCCCGGCTCTTGCCAAATGACAGCGCCTTGTTGCCACCTGTCTGCATCTGCCGGATCATGAAGAACCACAGCGCGCCCAGCAAAACGAGCGGCGCAAGATTCAGCAGCCAGCTTGGCCACGATCCGCCGCTGATATCCTTAAAGCTGTAGGGCACACCCTTTTCCGTCAGCTTCTTGTACATGTCCGGGTAATTGGCCGGCACGATGGTGTGATAGGGCGAGTCGTCCTTGAGCTTGCCCTTCACTTCCTGCCCAATAAACATCGCATCGTGGACATCGCCCGCATCCACTTTCGACAGGAAATCGGAAAAGCCGATTTCTTTCTCTTTCGGGCCGGTGCTGCCGGTGCGCACAACCTGCCAGAGCAGGACGGCCGACACCACAATTACCGCCCAGAAAAGTACCGTTTTGATCGTCGAATTCACCTTGAAACTCCTCGAAATGCGGCCGTTTTTGTCAACCCAAATAAAAGCAGCCGCTTGCAACCATAATTAGATGCTGGCGGCGGAAATTCGACCTTGGCAAAAAGCTTGCCCCCTCATTCTAGACCTTTTCCGAGAAAAACGGGCAAGCCGAAGCTTCTAACAAGTGATAACAGAAGTCACCGTTTACGGGGTGACGAATTGTGGGGTAACGAACATTTCCCCGGTTTTGCGAGCCAAGCTCGGCCAACGCCTTCGCCTCACTTTCCAAAGCTCGAGACTAACTCCTCGACCAAGACTCCACGTAAACGCCTTCGTGGTCCTTGGCGAGGACCCACGAGGCGACCCGTTCCTGTGGATCAAAGGTAAAACTGCCGCCACTATGGGAGTAGCTGATTTTATCTGCCAGGACAAAGTGCGGGAGGCTGGCGAAGAGTTCTCCATAGTCCAACTTGTATGACCACACCCCGGGGTGATGGGTGTATGGGCGTTTAAGGGGCGTCTGGGCATCGAAATCAGTGATCCCCAGAAAGCCGCGATCGCGTAGCACGCGATCGGCCTCCGCCATCACACGGGTCAGCAGCGGACGATCCACCAAATAAAGGCAAAACCCAAAGATTACAAAATCGAACGAAGCATCTGGGAACTCGAGCTGGTCGGCAGTTCCCACGCTGAGATGCAGGTTCGGAAACCGTTGGCTGCCGGTTCGAATCGCCTCCGCGGAAGGATCGATGCCCCACCCTTCGCACGGTACCAGCGCCTGCAGTTGGGTCAGCTTGACTCCGTTAGCACACCCGATTTCCAGAATCTTCGCACACGGTTTAAGGTAGCGAGCAAACAAGCGGACGTCCTCAGAGACGTTTCCCGCATTCAATTTGGCCAGATTGCGCCGCAGGTACGCATCGCCCTCACCGCCCAGAAAAACCGACTTTTGCATGGCACGCTCTTGAAGGCTTTCGATACTCGAACCGCCAGAATTGCCTCGACCGGGCTCTTTCGATTTGCGCTTCGAGACAATTACGGATGGTCAACTGGCTGCCAGATAGGGCAAATTTCGTTCCGTCTGCTCCGGACTCCCCAGGCCATACCCGCACAGAAATGCGTCATCCACCAGGAAGCCGAAATAGTCTGGCTGCAGGGGCACCCGTCGCGCGGACTGCCGGTCGAGCAGCGTGACCAGCTTTACCGAGGCCGCACCCCGCCCGCGCAGATCGCTCATCAGGAACTCGCTGGTCACGCCCGAGTGCACCAGACCCTCCACCAGCAGCACGTGCTTGCCCACGATCGCCAGTTCGTGGCTGAAGAAGATTTCCAGTACCGGCGCTTCGCCCTGCTTCGACTGCTGGTAGCGAGGCTTGATAAATGTGCAGACCATGGGCACATCCACGGCGCGCACCAGGTCAGCCATAAACATGAAACTGTTTTCGAGGATGCCCAAAGCCACCACCATCGGCAGGTCGCGATAATCGTCGGAAATCTGCCGCCCCAATTCGCGGACTCTTTTCTGAATCTGGTCGGTCGAAATTACCTGGTGCAAAGCGTTCTTCGACAAAGTGGTCATGGCGTATCAAGAATAGCACCTGGGTCTTCGAGCCAACTTATGAAGTCTCCTCCAGCGCCGGAACGCCAGGTTTTTCGCCCTGTAACTTCATCAGTGTGTAGTAAGCCGCGAACGATATTCCGAAACCTACGAACCACGAATAGTCATAGAGAACGCGTAGCGACGGAACAACTAAACCAATCAGCGCAGTTACCGCGCCGGCAAACAACGAGGCTACGGCGAGCCAGTTAAATCCGCGAGTGTATTCGTAGGCTCCCTTGCGCAGATACAGATCGTCCACCAGCAGCACGCGCCGGCGGATGATGAAGTAATCGCAGATCATGATGCCCGCCACGGGGCCGAGAAATGCCGCGTATCCTCCGAGCCATCCGAAGATGAAGGTGGTGTAACTGGAGAGCAGCTTCCACGGCATCAGAGCAATGCCCATGAAGCAGGTGATGATGCCGCCGGTGCGGAAGCTGATTTTGCGCGGCCACAGGTTCGAAAAGTCGTTGGCGGGCGAGACCACGTTGGCACCGATGTTGACGTTCAGCGTAGCCAGCAAAATCGCAAGCAACGAGATCACCACTGCGACCGGAGAATGGAAGCGGCTGAGCAGTTGGACCGGGTCCCAGATCGCGGTCCCATAGATGACGACGGTGGCAGACGTGACCAGAATTCCAATTAACGAATAGAGCGTCATAGTCGTTGGCAAGGCTAGCGCCTGGCCAATGACTTGCTCGCGCTGGCTGCGCGCAAAGCGGGTGAAGTCGGGAATGTTGAGCGAGACCGTCGCCCAGAATCCTACGGTCCCATTGAGCGCGGGAATCAGGAACTTCAGGAAATCGGAAAAAGTCAAAAAGCGCGAGGGCGCCGAGAGCATAGGCCCGAATCCGCCGGCCGCGTGGTATGCCCAGGCGAGCAGGAGAAGTCCGACCGCGAGCAGAACGGGCGCGCTGATCCCTTGTAGAAAGCGGATGTACTCGATGCCTTTGAGAATCACCGCCAGATTGATGAGCCAGAATGCCATGAAGCAAATCGCTGCACCGTGTGCAGTCTGGCTCCACGCCGGAACCAGCGTTGCAATGAGCGTGTTGAAGGCTTCGCCGCCGATCCAGGTCTGGATGCCGAACCATCCACAGGCCACCAGCGCGCGCAAGACGGCGGCAAAATTCGCGCCCAGCACACCGAATGACGCGCGCGCCAGCACCGGAAAAGGAACGCCATAACGCGCTCCCGGGTGTGAGTTCAGCAGCATCGGGATGAGGACGATCGTGTTGCCGAGGAAGACCGTTGCCACCGCCTGCTTCCAGTTCATGCCACCCTGAATCAGGCTGGCGGCCAGCATGTACGTCAAAATATTGACGGACATCGATACCCAGAGCGCAGCAAAGCTATAGGTTCCCCAGTGGCGCTGCTGCGGAGAAGTGGGGGCGAGGTCTTTGTTGTAAAGGGGGCTGGATTCGATTCTTGAGCGGGCTGGATTGGTGGTCGGCGTCATGGCGTCGTCATTGTTAATTTGGCGCTACCGCTAATCTGTCACCTTAATCGAATCTGTCATCTTGAGCGGAGCTGAGTCGAAAGACCCCTACACCATCAAATCATTCCCGGCGTCCAGGGGAGTTCTTCCGATGCACAGGAAGCCGCTCAGGGTAGTTGCGAACGTAGGGTTCCTTCGACTCCGCATAGCGATCGCTTCGCGAATCGCGATGCTCCGCTCAGGATGACATTGCTTTAAAATCATTTCAGAACGTCGAACTTCCCTGAGACCTGAGACCTGGCACCCGCGACCTGAGTTTGTCAGTCGGCTGCGGCGGCCTTTCCCGTCTGCGTGGTCAGGGCGCCATAAGTCTCCGGACGGCGGTCGCGATAGAACTGCCACACCCTTCTCACCTCCTGGATCATCTCCAAATCGAGATCGGCGATCAATACTTCATCGTTACTGCGGCTGGCTTGCGCGAAGATCTTGCCGCGCGGATTGCAGAAATAACTCTTCCCGTAAAATTCGCCGATGTTCCACGGTTTCTCGCGTCCAACCCGATTGATGGCGCCGACGAAGTAACCGTTGGCGGCAGCGTGCGCCGGCTGCTCGAGTTCCCACAGATATTCCGACAGCCCGGCAACCGTGGCGGAGGGATTGAACACGATCTCCGCGCCGTTCAGACCCAGCACGCGCGCGCCTTCCGGAAAATGGCGGTCGTAACAGATGTAGACTCCGACGCGGGCGTATTTTGTTTCAAAAACGGGATAGCCGAGGTCTCCGGGCGTGAAATAAAACTTCTCCCAGAAGCCGGGATGAACGTGCGGGATGTGGTGCTTGCGATATTTGCCGAGATACTTGCCGTCAGCATCGATGACCGCGGCCGTGTTGAAGTAAAGGCCGGGCATCTGCTCTTCGTAGACCGGGACCACGATCGCCATGTTGTGCTTGGCGGCGATCTTCTGCATTAATTGCGTCGTCGGCCCATCGGGGACTCGTTCGGTAAGGTCGTACCAGCGGACGTTCTGCTCGGCGCAGAAATAAGGTCCGTAAAAAAGTTCCTGGAGGCAGAGGATCTTCACTTTTTTCTTCGCGGCCTGGGCGATCAACTTGAGATGCTTGTCGATCATGGCTTTCTTGATCTCAGGCAGCGAGCGGTTGCTGCCCACTGCACTGCTCGCTTGAATCAGGCCACAACGCACAACTCTGGACATGGGATTACCTCCGAAACTACCTTGGAAGACGCCAATATATCAGACCAGTCGCCGATACTTGCTCTCACTCTTCCGTGCCTATGATTGAAAAAAACGGATAACCACAACATACACAGAGGAACACGGAGAGACTCTTTTATTCTTCCGCGCGAATTCAACTTAGGGCAGACTCCAGGGCTTGCTTCCAGCGCTGATTGTCGATAGTCCAGCAGACGTTGACTTTGTGCTGAGTCTGACTCTGTAGGGCCGGCGCCCACACCGCCTTATTGCGCTCATCGTCGGCCACATTCAGTCGGTCGACCACCGTCATGCCGCGCGTCAGTTCGCTCTCGGTTTCGACATCGACATAGTGCTCGCTCCAAACGGTACCGATAGAGGGATCGATTGCGATCGCCATGGCCACCGGATCGGGCAGGCAGATGCCGTCTTCACCGGTTTGCACCTTCAGCGCGTGCCGGGCATGGCTGTTGCACTCAATTGCAAACCTTGCGACGGGATTGTTGAGTGCGAGAATGCGGGCGATATCGCGGTCGTCGAGAACGGCCTCCCCGCGGCATAGGTGCCAGCCCACCAGTTCGATGGGCATGCCGCTGCGCATCACCATGCGCGCGGCCTCGGGATCGACCCAGATGTTGTATTCAGCCGCCGGAGTTATATTGCCCTCGCAGCAGGGCGCGCCGCCCATCACCACGCAGCGTCCAACCTGCGCGGCGATCTCCGGCTTCTTCGCCAGCGCGAGCGCGACATTGGTAAGCGGCGCGAGCGTGACGATTACGATTCCGGGATTGGCCTCGACGACCGCAATGATGGCATCGACGGCGTGCATGCCTTCGGCGGATTGACGAGGAGCGGGATAGTTGTGATCGCCCAATCCGTCGCGTCCATGAAACCAGGTTGCATCCTGATAGGGGCGCAGCAAGGGCTTGTCTGCTCCCGTAAAGACCGGAACTTTGGCTCCGCAGAGTTCGACCGTGTAGAGGGCATTCCGCGTGGCTTGCTGGATCGGGACATTCCCGGCAAAGGTCGTAATCGCCACCAAGCGGACGCCGGGAGCTCGCAGAGCCATGATGAGGGCGACGGCATCGTCGGAGGCCGTGTCGGTATCGATCAGAAAAGGGCGGGACACGCGGGATAGGATAGCAGGAAGGCGGTTCTTGGTTCTCACTTGACTGTTCTCATTTCCCGGGTTCCACGCGCAGTAACAAAAAAGGCAGGCCGAAGAATCCGGACTGCCTGTCTTGTCGAGTTCAGCGAAGCTTCTAGTGTGTGAACGAGAAGTTCAGACCAGTGGCCAGCGTGATGTCGTTCCTTTCGATGGGAGGATTTGAGGCCAGCGGATGGTTGTCAAATACATCCGCCAGTGTGATTTGCCAGCCTAGCCACTTGTGGATCTTGGTAACGAACCCGAGGTTGAACGCCCCGCGCAGGATGCGGACATCATCGGCAGTAGCGCCGGGAAACGCGATATTGACCTGACTGAAACTCGGGTAGAGGAGGAAGGTTTGCGTGAAGACGCTGTTTTTCCCGAGCTTGTGGGTGAAATTATCGCCCACGGTCAAAGCGGCCGAGCTATCGGAGTGGTTATAAAAGAGGGTAAGCGGTGGCGGGGCTGGATTGGTTTGCATCAAGTCCGAGAAGCTTTCATGCGTGTAGTTAATGCCGGCCAGCAGATCAAGAGTAGTGTTGGGAGTCTTGATCGCGTGGAAGCCAATGCCGCCTCCGAGAATGTAGCGGAGATCAAGATTTTGCAGTGAGTTGTTGAAGAAGTCGGCACTCCCGAATCCAAACAGGCGCGGAGCGAAGTCGCGGTCGTAACGGATTCCGCCGCTGTTCGAGTTGGCTGTGGTTTGCGCGGGAGATAGGGGTTGGAGCGCGACCTTGCCGGTGGTGGCGTAAATCGAAGTTTCATAAAGAATCAGCTTGTCGTGGAAGCCGGTGCGGGTGGCGTTGAGGCCGATGTTCAGATTCTTGGTTTCGCTGTTCCCGGCGGTCAGAGCGAAGCCGAGGTTTGCGCCTCCCCCCCAACCTTCTGCCCAGCCCGGGTGTAGCGTCTTTTCATAGGCCGCCTGTTCGGCAGGACTCCGCAGCACTGTGAGGGAAGCTTTGGGCGCCTCGACCGGCCCGGCGTTCTTAGTAGCCACAACGATGTCATCGCCGCTGGTGGTTACGGGACCAACCGCTATCTTGCCGCCAACAGTTACGTTGAGGTCGCCGGTTGAGGTCAGGCTCTGAATCGCGTCGAATTTCACGGTTACATCGCCGGCATAGTCGGTTTTGATCACTAGTTCTTTTCCATCGGACTTTGTGATTGAGCCGGTTAACCGGTCGCCATTTTTGAGCACGATCTGGTCGGCCAGCACTGGAATCGCCAAGAGCAAGAGAATACCCACTACGAATTGCCTACGCACAGAACTCCTCCTATATGTTTGGACAACGAAACGGGATTAGTAACATCATCGGGTCGGGGTAAAAAAGCTCCCCACGGCAGCATGAGAGGCGAGCCATATCCACCTGCCGCAAATCATCTTAAGTATTGGAATCGAGAAATTATACCGTACAGGAGATTTGTGAGGAACCCAACGCGGGATGACAACAACTAGGCCTTGTTCTCAGGTTTGATATCGGCCTTGGTTTCCGTCTTCTCTTCCGGCTTGTCGCCGTCCTTCATGCCAGCCTTCAACGCACGGATGCCTTCGCCCAGGCCTTTGCCCAGCTCCGGCAGCTTCTTTGGTCCAAACACCAGCAACGCGATGAAGAAGATGATCAGCAGGTGCATGGGTTGAAACAGACCTTCAAACATAAAGCCTCCGGCGCTGACACACCGCTGCGATCAGGCGGCAGTACCTATTCACAAGTGTAACGCAAAGGATGCCGGCAGTCTCGCGAATTGCGGACTGGCTTGTCGGACCCGCATGTAGGACCTGCTTGTGTGGTGGCGGGGCTTTGCCCCGCAAAGTCGGAACATAGTCTCGCCATCACACCACCGGACCCGAGTAAACTCGGCTCTAGACACGCTGGCTGCGCCATTAGGCCATGCCCTGCCAATTACTTCCGTGACCTATCGAGTGCTCCTTGGTCGAGCTATTTTTGCCATAGGGCGATTCTCTCCCGCAAAAATGAGCCCCGATCGCCGGAGGTCGTAGTGAAACGTGGTTGTCTGATTTTCCTGTCGTTGCTGCTAGTGGCCGGTTCAGTGCAAGCGGAAAAGGCTCCCTCCGGCCCCGCCCTGGACGACATTTTCCTGTGGCTCGCTGGCGGCCTTTCCAGCGCGCGCGTTCAGCGTCTGGCCGACACCGGACTGGCCTGCCGCATCACGCCGCCCTGCATTCGTGCCCTCCAAAAGTCGGGCGCGAGCCCGGCGTTGATTCAGAATCTCGCGCGCCAGAGCTCGACTCATCAAAACGCGAATTATCGGAACGCGGCTTATCAGAAAGTGGCAGTTCAAAGTGAGCGGAAAAAGTCGGCAGCAACCGCATCCTGCACTTGCGGAAGTGGGGCGGTTGCGGTTGCCACCCTGGTTCATGACAAGAATTTTCAGGCCGCCGAAGATAAAGTCCAGGCACTGCTTCACGACGACTCCGAGAATGCTTCGCTGCTCTTCGTTCTCGGGACGATTCTGCGCCGCCAGGAGCGGTTCGACGAGGCGCTCGATGCGTTTACCCAGTCGTTGCACCTGATGCCCGGTTTCGCGGAAACGCATAGTCAGCTTTCCTACCTTTACTACCGCACCGACGATGCCGATTACGCGCTCGCCGAAGCGCGCACCGCCCTGAGTATCGATCCGGGTAATGCCGAAGCGTACCGCTACCTTGGACTCGCGCTTTATGCCAACAGCCACTACGACGCCGCTTTGAATGCGTTCCAGAAATCGCTCGAGAGCGCGCCTGAGAACGCCGACGTCTACTTCGATATGGGGATCACGCAGCGCGACCAGGGAGATCTGCGGCGGGCGGGGATCGCATATCACCATGCGCTCTCGCTGCGGCCGGACTTCTGGCAGGCGCACAGCAATCTGGGCGTGGTTCTGCGCGACCAGGGAAAGCTGGATGAGGCGCTGGCTGAATACCGGGTCGCACTCCGCCTGAAGCCCGACGAGCCCAGCGTCCGCAATAACCTTGGCAACACGCTTTGCGATAAGGAAGACTTCGACGACGCCATCGCCGAATTCAAAGAGCTCTATCGGCAGACCCCGGAGTGGGAGGGCGGCCACAATTGTCTGGCGCGGGCTTACATGTCAAAGGGCGATTATCCCGCCGCGATCCTCGAGTTGCATATGGCCATTGTCGCGAATCCCGCCGGCGCGGCCGAGCAGCGTGCGCTGGGACAAGCCCTGCTGCTTTCCGGCAAGGATCAGGAGGCGATCGAGGCGCTCCGCAAAGCGCTTTGGCTCAATCCGGAATCGACGCAGGCCCACCACTTTCTGGGAACTGCGCTGGTGAACACCCAGCAATTCGGCGCCGCCGAAAAGGAGTTCCGCGAGGCGCTTCGTCTGGAGCCCAACGCCCAGAATCACTATTCCCTGGCCGCTTGCCTGATGGCTTTGAACCGTTACGAGGAAGCCTTGGCTGAACTCGAAATCGCATCCCGGCTGGATCCCAAGGAAAACCTCTACCGGGCCCGAATGCAGGAGGCCGCGCGAATGATCACTACGTCGAAGTAACATTAGACGGGTACTATCGGCCATTTCACGGCATGCACTGTCGTTACATCGCCTCCCCCGGTGAGCAACCCTAGAATGAAGATCAGAGGCGCGGCCGTGCGGCCGCCGAATGAAAACCATGGAAAGCACTGGGACTAAGCAAGGTCGGGAGAAGATTGTCAATCCAGATGCCGCGAAGGCAGCGGTACCATCCAGCGCGGCATTGTCGGCATCCCCGCAACCGGCGCGATCTTTATCTTTATCGGGATCTGGGTCTGCGGCGCAAGTTGCCATGGAGCACAAGATGATCGGCTACGGCCTGCCGTGCGCCAATTGCCGAGCTTACTATCCAGCGGATATGCACGCCTGCCCGATCTGTAAATCGCAGGAGCGCGTGTCTGCCGCTTCCACCAACCAGCCACCCAGCGTGCAGGCGGCTGCGCCGCAGACGAACGAGGCGAAATTGCCCAGCGAGGAACGGGAGCGCCTGCGAGAGCTCAAGGCGCAGATCTACTCCCAGGTGGCGGCGACCACCTTTCGTTGCGCATTAGATCAAAAGCACAACGGAGCCATCGAGCCGGCCGCGATTTGCCACACCTGTTATGCCGAGGTACGGCAGCAGGCCGATCGCCAGGAAGCCGCACTCCGCATGGACGACAAGGAAGCGGCAAAGATTGTCTATGACGCCGTCTGGGCGGATACGTCCGATCCGAACAAGACCTACCTGAACGCGGCGATAGCCCTGCTTGTCGAGTTGCGCGAGCGAGCCGGCGTCGGCCTCCTGCTGGGTGGAAATCAGCCGTTGGCTCACTAGCTGGGGGGAATGTCTGTCTTAGCCTCGTGCCGCCAAATCGTTCGGGAACCTAATCAGCCTTCACAGCCGCATAAGTACGTCCGGCGTACAGCCGATAGCCCGTGTCGCTCTTTTCCAGCTTCAGCGGAACCGGGTGCTTAAGCTGAGCGTCATTCTGGCTGGCAACCGAGAACAGGTCCGTTCCCGCCACGTTCATGACCGTCAACTTCCCATCCTTGAATCCGAATCCATAGCAACCCGGTTCGAGCGTGGCGCCGCGGTCGCCAAAGCTGAGTTTGGTGTCGGTAATAAGAAATCCCTGAAATTTCTCGGCGATCGACGTCGCGTATCCCGTGGTGTCCACCAGTCCCGCCAGCACAAGCTTGCCGGCGGAATTCTTCAAGCCGGTCGAATTGCGCGCCTGCACAGTTGCGACCTGGCCAGAAAAAAAGAACGTGTTCGGAATCACCTTTTTTAGCTGATCGGAGCTAAGCACCTGCGCTCCGGCAAACGTCGTCAAACACAACGTCGCGACAACGGCCCACCGCATCACTCTGGAATCCCGTTTCATAATCGCTCCTGTCCGCGCTTCCGAATCATTATCTCTCAGTAAAGCAGAGTTTCCCGAAAGCCGCAGGCACGTGGAAATCGGGCTGCGGCGTGTTGGTCGGCTGCCACGCCGAATAGAAGCGCGGTTTCCGCGGGCCCTCGACCCGATAGAAATTCGCCCGCCAAACCACTGCTGGATCGAAGTCCGCCGTCAGCGCAGTCATCGGGATCGCCAGTTCCGCCGCCCATGTGCGCTTCTCGGGGTCCAGCCAGACCGCGCGTGTGAGGCCACTTCTCAGATCGCGCAGGCCTTGCTGAACATTGTCCCCGGGAGCAATGTCCCGGGACACAATGTCGAGATCAATCCACATCCCGTTCGGGCTGACTTCGAACTCCTTGTAATAGCGTGGACGGGACGGGTCCGGCTGCAGAAAAGCCTCGGCCACATCCCGATCCCAAAGATGATCGCGCCGCCCATTGGCGTCGGAGTCCTCGAACACGAACAGCTCCCGATAGCGGCAGGCGAAACGCAGATAAAGCGTTGCGGGCGTCCAGAGCAACCGCACTTCCGTCTGGCGAGAGGGATCGGCATTCTCACCGCGCCAATCGGCACAGAAGCTCAGGGGAGCGGCGTTCGCCCATTCCAGCGCGGGATGGCGCGCGTCCAGCGAGATTTCATGCGCAATTCGGACTGCCGAAACTGTGCCGGATGACAATTCTGAGTTTGACCGCAACATTCGGATAGCCCTAGGGACCGCAACTGCCCTATGTTACCTGCATGACAACCAATGCGATACTTTCAGAGCAACCGGCCATCGAATCCGCTATAGAGTCAACCATGAAATCCACCTCCCCAATCACCGAAGCCCGGCGCTGGCAGGCCGTCCTTGATCGCGACGCTTCGCTCGACGGCGCATTTGTCTTCGCAGTCTCGAGCACTGGCGTTTTTTGCCGGCCATCGTGTCCGGCGAGACGCCCGCGCCGGGAGAAGGTGAGCTTCTTCGGTCAGGCGACCGCGGCCGAGCAGGCTGGCTATCGCGCCTGCCTGCGCTGTCGTCCCAAGGCGGTGGAGGGCAATCCGCAGTCCGCGCTGGTGCGCGCAATCTGCCGCTATATCGAGCAGCATATAGAAGACAGCCTGACGCTGAAAGTGCTGGCCAAAGAGTTTCGCCGCAGCGCATTTCATCTGCAGCGGACCTTCAAATCCATACTGGGAGTGACGCCCAAGGCTTACAGCGACGCCTGCCGCCTGCGCCAGGTCAAACAGAACCTGCAGGCTGGACACGACGTGACCACCGCGCTCTACGCCGCCGGCTACGGCTCCAGCAGCCGCCTTTATGAGCGCACCGCCGCGCAACTGGGGATGACTCCGGAGAAATACCGGCGCGGCGCGGTGGCGGCCGTAGTTCGCTTTACCATCGCCCCGTCGCCGCTGGGACGAATGCTGATCGCCGCGACCGACAAGGGCATCTGTGCAATCCAGTTCGCCGATTCCGACCAGCAGTTGCAGCAGGGCCTGATGCGCGAATTCCCCTTCGCGGTCCGCCGGCGCGACGACGTGGCACTCGACGGATGGAAGACGGCTGTGACGCGTTTGATTGACGGCCGGGATGCCCACCCATCTCTGCCGCTCGACATTCGTGCAACCGCCTTCCAGCGCCGCGTCTGGGAAGCTCTGCAACGCATTCCACGAGGAGAAACCCGTTCCTACAGCGCGGTCGCCAGAAAGATCGGCATGCCGAAAGCAGTGCGCGCCGTCGCCCGAGCCTGTGCGACCAATCCCGTTGCGGTCGCCATTCCCTGCCACCGCGTGGTGCGCGAAGACGGACAGCAAGGCGGCTATCGCTGGGGAATTGAGCGCAAGGAGCAATTGCTGGCAATGGAGAAAGAGGCAGGGGCGTAGCTTCTCATGCGTGAAGCTTTTCAGGCGCAAACCTGGGGCATCACACCATCCCCAGCTAAGCCTCAGGTTATTCTCACGTTTGAGGCATCCGTCAACCATCGCGCTTTGGTCGCCATTCCGCCGATTCTCGCGTGCTAGAATCGAATGGTGACATCTATGACCGATGCTTCCTGACATCGAAAAATTACTGGACCTGCAGGTGGCGGATCAGGAGATCCGCAAACTGCAGGAGGAGATCGCCGAGCTGCCCAAGCGCATCGCGGTGATCGAGCAGAAGCTCGCTGGGACCAAAGCTCACCTCGAAAAAGCGCGCGCCGCCGCCAAGGCCGACGAGGCCAATCGCAAAAAGTTCGAATCCGCGATTCAAGACCTGCAAGGCAAAATTTCCAAATATCGCGATCAATCACTCGACGTAAAAACCAACGATCAATATAAGGCGCTGCTGCACGAGATCCAGTTCGCCGAGCAGGAAATCCGCATCAACGAGGATCGCATCCTCGAAGTAATGGTGAATGTCGAAGCGCGCGAAAAGAACGTCAAAGCGGCGGAGGCAGAATTGAAGGCGGAAACCGCCGAGATCGAAAAAGAAAAAGAAGATGCGCGCCGGGTCGCGGCCGAAGATCAGAAGAAGCTGGCCGACTGGAATGCCAAGCGGGATGGTCTGCGCCGCGAAATCTCCGAGGACATTCTCCGCCATTACGAACGCGTGATGAAGTTCCGCAGAACCGGACTGGCCGAAGTCCGCGCCCAAAAATGCATGGGCTGCCAGGTCATGTTGCGCCCCCAGATCTATAACGAGGTGCGCATCGGCGAGAAGGTCGTGGTCTGCGATTCCTGCCAGAGAATTTTTTACTACAACCCCGAAAATGACGTGATCCCGGAAGAGGCCGCCGGCCAGGCAAAGAAACGCCCGCGCCCGAAATCCGACTCCCCGCAAGCCTGGTTCTATCGTCCCGATTACGGCCAAGAAGGCGAGGTTTTTCTGGCTTTCACCAACAAGGACGGCAACTCCACCCGGCGCACCTACGAAATGCACACCGGGCGCCAGATCGGCGGCGTGCTGCAACGCGAAGGCAACTATCGCCAGGCATTTCCCGAGGACCTCACCGACACTGCGCTGCGTCTCAATGGCCACTGGGACGAAACCGAGATCGACGAAGAATGGGGCACAGAAATTCCCTCCAATGTCCTCGATGCGCTCCTGAAAGATCTGCTGGCTATCCACCGCGAACACCGGTCCGCGCACAGGGATCGCGCCAGTTCCCCGCCGGAACACACCGCCGCCCGTTAAGAAAACTGCCTTCCACGGCAGCATCAAATTTCGCCAGCCAGCCTGCTTGCTTTAGTACGGGTCCGCATAGCGCAGCACTTTGCTCAAATCCTTGCCGCGTATGATTCCCGCCGAGTGGTAGGCCAGTCCCCAGGAGTCAATTGTCGACATATCGGGAAAAATGCAAGCCTCCAGAACCGTAAACACCGGATCCGATTTCTTCACCCAGCCGCCGCCGTTCGCGTTGATTCCACCGAACAGGTCACTCCCGCCCAGTTGCGAGCAGTAGCACGATGCCGGGTTGCCATTGCAGCCGCCCCCGAGCGGAACTTGCGCGTAGTAAGCGAGCGCCGCCATGCTGGGCTGGTCGGTATAGAGGGTCTAGAGCAGCACGTAAATCCGCGAGCCATCCTTCTTCGAGGTGAATTTGCAGAACTGGCGTGTGCCCGATAGCTGGAGCCAATTCTGCTCATTATCGTCGTTGGTATTGAAATAGGGCTGGCGGCCATCCACCTCACCGCCCTTTTTCACACAATATTCTGCCGGGGTCAGTGTGGCGCCCGTTTGGGCTGTGGCCTGTTGGCCGCCGGCGGCTTCAACCGGTTTCATTGCAGGAAGAAAAACTGCCACGGCAAACGCAACACAAACCATCAACGCAACGAATGGACGTTTCACGAATGGGCCTCCTTGGGCTGAACAGAAAGGGATGAAAAAACCTCAACTTCCCTGCCGTAATTCCCCGCCAAGCATTGCGCCAGTCATCTTGAGCAACTCATTTCCGGCAAATCAGTCGAGGGCGGAAGGGTACCACAAAAACCATATGCAGTAACGCGCGGGTTCCCGCTCCGGAAGCGCATTGTCGACACCGGATCGCGCGCCGATATTGTCGAATCTGATGCGAACAAGCGGAAAATCTGAGCGCAATTCAGGATGCAACTTAAGGTAAGATGACCTGCGTGAGGTGAGTCATGGCAGAGGATCGTATTATCCCTTCCCCGTCGCGCCGTTCATTTCTTGGCCTGTCCGCCGCCGCTTCCGCCGCAGTTGCGCTCCGCATCGTCACGGAACCCATGCTGGCCTATGCCAGGACACCCAAGATGGGTCCGGACGGCGTGCGGATCGACGCCAATGAAAATCCATTGGGCCCGTGCACCGCCGCGCGCGACGCCGTGATCGCCATCGCTCCCCATGGCGGCCGTTATTCATTCTGGCTCACGGACGAGCTCGTTCAACAACTGGCTCAACTCCAGGGCGTTAAGCCCGAGTATGTCCGCGTCTATCCCGGATCGAGTTCCCCTCTTCACTACACGGTCGCTGCTTTCTGTTCGCCGCAGCGCAGCTACGTCACGGCCGATCCGGGCTACGAAGCCGGAACGTTTGCAGCCGAGGCAGTGAAG
>JBAQJU010000368.1:0-6216 GCA_049300475.1 Terriglobales bacterium
CCCATCGCCCCCGGGTCCGTCACAATCGCCCGTCCCCGCGAGTCGATCGCGATCCCGTAGGGCCTGATCGTCTGGTGTCTCTCCGGTGGTCCCGCCACCACGTCGATCACCTTCCTGAAGAATGATCGCTTCGGCGACACATCCCGGTCGGCCGCAAACGTCCGCACAAACGCCAGCTTCCGCCCGCCCTCCAGCAGCAACTCGGGCCCCGGCGTCGGCTCATCCTTTTCAACTTTGATTTTTCCCGCGTACGCGGGCGCGCCCAGGCCAGCCGTCACCACGATGCACAAACAGATCCGGCGCCACTTCCCCACTGTGCATCGTCCTAGAACGCCTTGAACCATCGTTGGATTCCAACGTAGAAATTCGAATAGGTCGCCTGCGGCAGTCCTGACGCGCTGACAAACTGATTCAAATTAGTATATCCCGCCGAAAACACCATCTTCCGAAACTGGTATTCCGTAAACGCCGTAAGCACCTTCGACGCGCTGTTCGTGGGCACTCCCACCGACTGGCTGTCGTTCATCGTCTTGGTGTAGCTGGCACTCATCGTCAGCCTGCGCATCGGGTTTGCCGTAAAGCTCACCGAATACGATGACCCGGTGTCCAGCAGGAACTGGTTCCCCACCAGAATGCCTCCCGGCGGCGCCACCAGCCCGTTCGCGGTCAGCAGCACCGTCCCCGACGTGTGCGAGTAGTTGCCTCCGAGGTTATACATCTTGTACACAAAGTTCGTTCCGTAGGATTCCGAATGCGCGCTCGACCCTGCTAACTCCCCCAGCCCGGTGTGGAAACCGTTGAACGTCGTCATCCACCGCAGCCGCCGCCCCAGCCGGCGCTGCGCGTTGGCCAGGTACGAATAATTGGACGTCACCTGCGTCGCCACCACCGTCTGTGTGTCCTGCGAATAGCTGAAGCTTCCGCTCAGATTCAGGTTGCTCCACTGCTTGTTGAAATTCGCTCCCGCCACTAGCCCTGCTCCCTGGTTCCCCGCATCCGTCGCCTGATCGTTGACCCCGGCATAGACCACCACCGTGCCCCACAGCGGCTTCAGAAACCGGTAGTTTGCAATCGCGCTGAAGTGCGTCGCTCCGATGCTTTCGCCATACACCTCTTGCTGGATGTGCCCCACGGCGAATCCCACCGACAGGCTCTTGGTCAGCTCCACGTTGTCGAAGTTGCTCATCGAGATCGAGTAGCTGCTCGTGCCCAGGTTGACCTCCGGATTCACCGCCCCCGCCCCGATCAGCTGCCCTTCAACCTCTCCCGCCAGGCTGCTGTCGTAATTGAGTTCGAACGACGACGTAACCCTCTGTGAAGGCGCAAATGCCGCGTTGGCGGTGATCATCTGGTTCGAACCGGAGGTCGTGGATCCGTTCGTCTCCCCGCTGAAATCCGAGTACGCGTAGGTCGCCCCAAACGAGCCCCGCATCGGCAGTTTGTGGTTCGCGTTGAACGAAAACGACTTGGAATTCGTGTCCCCGGTGATGGGCTCTTCATCCGTCACTACGCTCGGCAACTCCGAATGCGTCCAGGTATCGTTCAGCCGCGCTCCCATGTACCAGCCGTCCAGCTTGTAGTTGCTGAACATGTTCAGATTTTTCGTGCCCACCTGATCTTCCTGGTCGGTCCCAAAAATCGACGAGGTCGATGCATTCTGCGAGTACTGCACGCTCAAGGGAGGCGCGCCCGGAATCAGTTCCGCCCATCCAATCCCGAAGGCGTGCGAGTTGCCCGTCGTGGTAAATCCCGGTATCGAGCCCAGCCCGTAGTTCCCGCTGCTGTTGAAGGCCTCGCTGAACGAAACCGATCCCGGAAAGTGGCTCCCGCTGAATATGTTCGCGCCCGCATTGATGCTGCTCGCGTCCGTAATCGAGCCCTGCCCCGAATTCGCCTGCGAACGGTTGTAGATGGGATCGACGAAGAAATTCACGAACTTGGGATTGTAGTAATACCCCTGCATGACGGCATCGCCGTTCACGCTGGTGCCGTGGCTTGAGCCTTCCTGATTGCCGTAATCCGCGTTATATCCGTACCCCAGGTCCCCGCTCAGGCCCAGGTTCGTGTTATGGCCGATTTCGACCTGCGCAAATCCGCTGCCCGCCAGCATTACCCCCAATGCCAGCAGCCAACCGATCACCCGCGCATTGTGCTTTCGACCGCTCACCACTGCCATCCCTCGCCGCCGCTCACTCAGTTGAACCCCCACCAGATTCAACCGTTTTTAGTTCCTGAACTCTTCACAGCTCCCCAGGGTCTCTACCTTCGAATCGTTGACGTCGGATCTCGAAGGCTCAACTTCTTCAATTTGACTTCTGACTTTTGACTTGCTCTTAAAGTTCCTGAATCTGCGCGTTCTCGTGCAACCGCTTCCCCAGTCTCACTCTCAGCTGTTCGTATTTCTGTTTCTGGAGATCGGCCACCAGCTTCGCCTTGATGTCGATGAACTTCACCTTCCCCGGCGGCGTATGCGCATTCACTCGAATAATCGTCCAGGCCGTGCCCAGCGGAATCAGCCCGCTCACTTCGCCCGTCTTCATCTTCTCCGCCACCTTCACCACTTCCGGCGGCAGCTTGTCGCTCTTCACGATCTTCCGGTCGCCCATGTCCACCCGGTAGTCGTCTTCGGACACCTTCTCCGCCAGCAGCCCGAACTGCCCGTAATTCTTGGTCGCCTTCGCCTGCGCCAGAATGCTCTCCGCCCGCTTGCGTGCATCCTCAATCACCTGGGCGCTCGCCTTGTCCGGAGGAATGATCGAAATCGTCTGCAGCGTAAAAGTCTCGCCGTGCTCAAAGTCCTTCGGATTCTTCTCGTAGTAGCTGCGCGCCTCGGCCAGCGTGACCACCGCCTTGCTGTCCACTTCCTGCTTCAGCATGGCCTCGATCAGCAGCGAGCGCTTGATCTCCTGCCGCAGCTTCGCCTCCGACCCGCCCAGTTCCGACTTCAGATACCCGTTGAATTCCGCCTCGCTCGCGAACTGGCCTTTAAAATTGTGCTCTTCCCTGGTGATGCGCGCCGGCGCAATCGTCATCTTCCGCCGCTCGGCCTCTTGATACACCAGCTCTTCGAAGATGATCATCTGCATCGCGCCTTGCCGGATTTCCGCTTCCTGCTTCTTCGGGAAACCGCCATGCTGCTTCGCGTAGGGGAAGATCGCGAACATCTCGCGCAGCAGGTCCCGGTCCGTCAGCTCCGCGCCATTCACCTTCACCACCGCCTTGCCCGTCACTTGCAGGCTCGCTGCGTCCGCGCCCGAATTTACCGCTCGGGCAGCCGCCGGATAAGACGCCGTCGCCGCCGACGGAGCCGAAGCCGCCGCCGAAGTTGGAGCATGTGACGCCACCATCTGTGCGCTCGCCATGGCTCCGGTCAACAGGAGCACAGCCGCCATCTGATATCGGTATTTCATCTGAAACTCCTCACCACATCTCTGGACAATCCACTCTCTCATTTGCACGGCATCTGCCCTTCCGGCCAGCTCCGTTGAAATTTTCAGCATTTCCAGCAAGCGATTTATCTGGAACGGTTTACAGGTCATCATGGACAGGAAAGAAGCTCACTTCAGGTGTCCCCGAAGCGCCGCATGGGCCTTCTGCCCCTACCCGTCTGGTGAAATAACCCAAGGTAATCAGCGTCATCTTGAGCGGAACAAATTCACAGGAGATGTCATCTTGAGCGGAGCATGGCCATCGGCGAAGCCGAAGGCCGTGTGGAGTCGAAAGACCCCTACTCCCTCATCAGCACTGTCATCTGAACGAAGTCGAAGGAACCCCCACTCCCTCATAAGCCCTCCGCCAAAAAACGAAAAACGGGGAGGGAAAACATCCCCTCCCCGATTCGATCAACGAAGCTGAAGAAGTTAGAACACCGTCGGCAGTGTGCCGCCGCTGGCTTCGTTCGACTCGCCAAAGTGGCACTGGCGGCAGAACTGGGTCGTCGAAGCGGCGTAGCCGAACGGAATGTTGGTTGTGTTCGGGTTGTACGGGCCGTTGATGAAGAAGTAGGTCTGGTACGTTCCGGTCGAGTTGGTGGCGATGTTATTCCCGCTGCCCACCACGGCATACACGTTCATCGCGTGCTGGTTGTGGCAGGTCGTGCAAACCACGTACGGCACGTTCGAAGCGTTGACCGGGGTTCCGTAGGAGTGCGCACCCTTCAGCAGGGCTGGCGCGCCGTAGGAATTTACAAACTGTAGATACTGGCCTTGGGCTGAAATGGCGGTGATGGCGCCCGCGGCGATCGTGTAAGTCAGGCCGTTGGTCGTGTTGTTGTAGTACGCGCTGCCCATTGCGGCGCTGATCGTCGCGCTTTCGCCGATCGGGTGGTCGTTGTTGTAGTTTCCAGAGGTGGACCCAAGGCTGCCGACAGCGGTCGAGCCGTCTGCGCCCAGCAAGGTTGGGATTTTGCCGATGCCGTAGCTGCTCGGCAGAGCACCGATCTGCTCTTCAAAGGCCCAGTTCTGCATCATGGCGCCCTTTGCGACTGCGCCGTCATGGCACGCCAGGCACATCACGACGCCACGCATATCGCTGTATTGCTGCGCCGTCATGGTTGTCGGGTTCCCGTTCGCTGCGGTGGCGAATATGTATCTGTTGGCGCTTCCCGTGTTGGAAACGTCGCTGAAGTCAAACGTCTGGCCCCAGAGTGGTCCCATATCCTGGGCGAACAGGGCGTTGATGCCGCTGTAGGGGTCGCTGGTAGTGCCGGTGACGGCGTTGCCGCCCGCGCCGCGAGCGCCGCTGTGCGGTGCATGGCAGCCCGCGCAACCGCGGCCGTAGTTTTGGTGAGCGCCCAACACGTCGACCGTGGGGGCGACGGCACCGGGTGCTCCTGACGTGGTGGGGTTCGCGGCCTGCGTTGCGAGCGCCATGGCCGAAGCCATAACCACCAGAACTAGAACTAAGAATAGCTTTTTCATTTGTGACAGCCTCCTGAGATATTTAACAGAGCTTTAAGTACGAATCCGTCCTTGCTTGTGCACGGAGCTCGCCGTTCCCTCAGCCCTCACGGGGATCGGCGATCCAGGCCATAAGTGAATGAATATAAAGACGTTGCAAAATATTCCGGAGCTGATGAAAAATCCAACACCCTCCCAACCGCCCAGGGAATGGGCTTTCTCCCACAATCCAACTGGGGAAAATCACCCACGTCGCCAACTCCAGGAAAACCAGAAGAAACCGCAACCGGACAGCAATAAATGAGGAGAAATCCCGGCGTTCCAGCTTTGGGCCTTTGCTCCCGATCTCGCTTCCGCTCTGATTCCAGATGTCGCTTTGAAAGGGTGCTTGAAAGGGGTGCTTTGAGGGGATTGTCCTTTGAAAGGGCGCTTGAAAGGGGTGCTTTGAGGGGATTGTGCTTTGAAAGGGTGCGGCTTTCAGCCCGCACCGGAAGCGGCGCAAAATCATCGCGGCCTTACAGTTTGCTGAAAAACTCGGTTTCGTATCAGGGCATCGCTTTAGCGATACCGCAAGTCGTTCGAAATCAATTGCCCCTTTCAGGGGCTGGCGCTCGATCGCTGATCGCTGACAGCCGACAGCTGAAAGCTACTTCGCTCCCGGCGACTTGCTCGCATCCGCCTTATCGCCCGCCTTGGGCTGCGCCGGAAACGCGGGCGGAATCGCCTTCTCCGGCGTGGCCAGTGGGTTCTTGCCCGCCGCCTTCAGCGCTTCCCGCCGCTGCGACTCCTTTTCCGCCTCGTCCTGCGTCACATACCGGAACATCTGCACCCGCCCCGGATAAACCTCGGAGGTGAAAATCCGGTTCAACTTGTCGAACATGATGTACTGCAAACCCGAAAACGTCCCCGGCATTACGCCCTGCTGGTTGCCCATGTACATCAGCAGGTTGCCTTCCTGGGTGAACACGTGAATGCGGTTCTCCATCGAGTCCGTCACCCAGATGTGTCCATCGCAATCCACCGCCACTCCCTTGGGCATGGAGAAATAGCCCGGACCGTCGCCATGCTTCCCGAACGCCCGTATGAACTTGCCGTCGGCATCGAAGACCTCGATCCGGTAGTTGAGCATGTCGGCGACGTAGACGTTTCCATCCTGATCGACGGCCACGCTGGTCGGCTTGGCAAAATCTCCCAATGCGTTCGACTGGTGCTTGGTATTCGGAGTTCCGATGGCGCGCAGCGGCACCAGCGTGTCGGCATCGAACACCAGCACCTGGTCCAGTCCGATATCGGCCACGTACAGAAACCGGTTCTGGTT
>JBAQJU010000369.1:0-11352 GCA_049300475.1 Terriglobales bacterium
GGAGGACTAATAGCTTTTTGTGTTTATGCTTTGGCGGACAGACTCATAGTCGATCTTGAAAGAAGAAATTTCCATCTGCGTAGTAACAAAATACATAGCCAATGTAGTTTCGTTAGCTCTTCGCTCGCCCACATTCCCTCCAAACATCTCGCTGAAATCGTTTTGACTGGCCTCGGAATCTGCGGAACAAGGCCGAGACAAGATCGGCGCCACCGCTGTATCAAGATTCTTTGACGCTTTCCGGTATTGTTGTCGTTTCCGCAAGTCTCGCTATTTCAACAAACTAAACCTCCACGAATCCTTCCGGCCAGAAAAAGTTGAAGAAATTTGTCAGTTGCGGAAAGTTATTAGTCGCGGAAGGAATAACACGTTCCCGAAAATTCATTAGACACGGGAGTAGAGATGAATCAAATTCGTGCCTATCGCTTCCGGCGGGAAACGTCCCCGCTCTGAGCACGGAAGTCAACCATGCGAACGATCTATGTTCCGTTCGGGAGTTGGTTCAAAGATGGTCGCGATTCCGAAGACGGTCGGACCTGTGAGCGATTGGCGTAAAAACACGTCTCTCCTCGGCATAGGGCGTTCTCCGCTGGCGGTGCCTGGGTGCAAATCTGATTGGTTCCTGTCGCCGCGGGAACGGCTTATATTCCGTTCGGGATTCCGCTGTGAACGTGGGTTTGTGAACGAGTGCCACAAGAAATGGAAGGCAGAGCAAGACAGAAGTGCTCCGCAGATGCGATTAGAGGGGGGCTTCTGATGAGGCCGATTACCGTCATAAACCCCTTGATGGAAGCAGCTTGTGGTGGGATACTTTCAGCCGCGCAACCAGACCGGAAAGCGAGACGTACTTTGTCAAGACGGTCTGGACAAAATGGTTGGATCGAACAACGAAAAGGCAGTTTCTATGGCCGGTTCTGGATGGATGTTGCAGGGCAGGAAAAGCGCGTCTGTAAGCGCGTTCGGATCTGTCCGGCTACCGGACCGGGATCGCTCAACGCATCTGAACGTTCACGAAGACTTAAGCAGATCCTCGCGGCGTCCGGTGCCAACTCCGAGCAAGTCTTCCGCGAAGCGGAAGCGGCGAACCTCGGTATTACATTCAAGGAACAATCTGGAGCGTGGCTTCAATCTGTGCAGAGCAGGAAGCGGAAGCCGATCAAACTGCGGACTGCGGAAGCATGGACGAGTCATTTGAAATACATCAACGGAAAGATAGGACAGATGCAACTTGCTGATGTGAACAACCGCACAATGCGGGGGTTCGTGGCAGAGATGGCCTCGGAGACGAAGGATGGGAAACCCCGGTTCTCAGCCAAGTCGATTGAGAACTATTTGGCTGTCATCAAGTCAGTGGTTGCCTCGGTCCTGAACGACAAAGGAGAGCCGGTCTACTCTGTGAAGTGGAATCACAACTTCATGGATCTTCCTGTTGTGGAGGAACAGAACGCTCCCAGCTTCACGGCTGCGGAGATCGAAACGATAATCTCTAGCGCCAACGGCCAAGACAAGATTCTGTATGCCTTGCTCGCCGGCTCTGGGCTTCGGATAGGGGAGGCCTTCGCGCTGCAAGTCGAAGACGTATGCGACACAGTAATCCGTGTGAAGCGCAGCGCGTGGGAGGGTGACCTTGGCAGTCCGAAGACTGCGGCCGGAAAACGAGAGGTGGATATTCACTCCTCGTTGGCTAGTGCGTTAGGGGATCACATTGGCTCTCGTAAGAGCGGGTTGGTATTTCCATCGGCTCGCGGCACTCCGCAACGTAAATCGAATCTGTTGCGGAGATCGCTTCACCCAATACTCCTAGAGATGGGAAAGCCACCTTGCGGCTTCCATGCCTTCAGGAGATTTCGAGCGGCTCACGTCGATAAAGAGTTGGTACCTGAGATCCTCGTTCACATTTGGATGGGACACTCGAACAAGGACATCTCACAACGCTACGCTCGTACCGGGGTAAAGATAGACGGGATGTTTCGTACAATGACGGCACAGAGGGTAGGATTGGGCTTCACTCTCCCTGAGTTGCGCCCAATTGCGCCCACTGTGAGTTCCGATAAGTGCTTTAGAATTGGTCGGGGAGAGAGGATTTGAACCTCCGACCCCCTGGTCCCGAACCAGGTGCTCTACCAGGCTGAGCCACTCCCCGACTAGACCGCAGGATGCTGACCACGACTGGAACGTCATGGCCACTTGGAACTGAAACAGTATAACATTCTGCCCTTGGCAGTCTCTGACGGTGCGTGGCAATCTCCGAGGTTGGCCCTCCCGGTTTAGCAGTGAACAACCTACCTTCGCGCGAGCTGGCATGCATTTTGCACGGAGCGGCATTTTGGCACGCAACCGGCGGTCATTGTGCGCGGAGCGCTGTCGCACGCCTGGAGTGTTCCTCTTGGAGTGTTCGTCCCACATACACGGCAGGTGAGGCGCTGGAAACGTTACTGGGTTCCTCCACGTTGTATTCTTCTCTCTATCAGTTAGAACGACTTCAGCCTGTCTATGCCGACTTATAGTGCTGCGAGGTTATTGACCCCGCATGAAATGGTTGAGCGCCCTCTGCTGTTTGTCGAGCAGGGACGTGTCATCGAAATTGCCTCTTTGAACAGCCGCTCGCTTCCCGCGGGAACTGCGCCGCTTGATCTCGGCGATAACATCATTGCACCCGGCTACCTGGATCTTCACATCCATGGCAGCGCCGGGTATGACGTCATGGACGATGCTCCCGGAGCGCTGGCTGCGATTGAGCGCCTGCTCGCGCGGCATGGGGTCACCAGTTATTTTCCCACCACCGTTACCGCTCCTCTCGATCGCACTCTGCGTGCGCTGGAACGTCTGGCCGACGCGATCGAAGCGCGTGAACAAGCGCGCGAAAACAGGATGCTACAAGCGCCTGTATCTACAACAGTGCCAGGCAACCATCGGGCTGCGCCGCTCGGGATTCATCTGGAAGGTCCATTCCTGAGCCATGCGCGTCGCGGCGTTCATCCTGCCGGGCAACTGTTGCCTCCCAAGGTCGAGACTTTCGAGCGTTTCTGGCAGGCGGCGCGGGGGCGTATTCGGATCATGACCATCGCTCCTGAACTCGAGGGCGCGATCGAGTTGATCGCCGCGGCGGCCGTGCGCGGAGTATGTGTAAGCCTCGGACATTCCGACGCCGATTTCGCTGCCGCCGAACGTGGCGTCGCTGCCGGAGCTCGACATGCTACGCACACCTTCAACGCCATGCGCCCGCTTACACATCGCGACCCCGGTATTGTTGGCTCGGTACTCACCGATAATCGAGTTACCGCCGACATCATCGCCGACGGCATCCATCTCGATCCTTCGATCGTCAAGCTCGTCGCGCGCGCTAAAGGTCCGGATCAAACCGTACTCATCACGGACGCAACCGCCGCCACCGGCATGCCCGATGGCCGCTATCGCCTGGGATCGATGGAGGTCGATGTTAAAGACGGCCGGTGCACCTGCGATGGCAAACTTGCGGGCAGTGTCTTGACCATGGACCGGGCCGTGCGTAACTTGGCGCGCTTCGCGGAATGGGATCTGCCGCTGGCGGTCGGGGCTGCCAGCCGAAATCCGGCGCGAGTCGTGGGGAGCAATAATAAAGGTGTGCTCGCTCCGGGAAGCGATGCCGACTTCGTCGTGCTCGACGGCGAGGGCAATGTGGTTCGGACATTTATCGGCGGGATGGAGTGTCCGTCCTGAGATCAGCTGTTTATTGATCAGTTACTCCAACCCCCCTTCCCTGATCTATTGGAATCATTGATTTAGCGGGAAATTCCCGCCAAAATATTGAAGAATAAGTAGTTGCACGTAAAATATTCCGGAATAAGGAGTTAGATGGCATCAGACCCGTATTGTCGAGGCCTCGCCACGGGCGCCCATTATCCAGACTCTGTAGAATCAATCAGTTAACACACCTCTCTTGTTGCCCGGCCAACATCAGCAGGGCGCATTCCTTGCAAAATATTGACACAAAAGGAGTTGAACTCAGTCTTCAACATCTCTAGCAGACTTCCCTAGTCATTTCGAAGTTGCTGTTCAATTCTCAACCGGTCGAGAAAGACGTAGTTCGTCGAAGCAAACAACTTTGTTTGCCTTATTCAATTTTGTTTCTTTGAGCGGCTAAGTCAAGCTTTTTGCGAGGGGGCTGACTTCCGACTATCCTTCGTTGTTCCCCGACCCGTCGTGCACCGGAAATACGCGAACAAAGTCGATGTAATGTGGGTTCCGCGGCCCGAGCGGCTAAACAGTTTGCCGAAAAAATAACAATTTCGAGACCCAGCTCCTAAAGGGGCAATTGGGTTCGAACGACCTGCGGTATCGCTAAAGCGCTACCCTGATACGAAACCGAGTTCTTCAGCCCTTGCGGCCCGGCTAAAGCCGAGCCCTTTCAAAGCGGCGGGGAACTTGTTCCGCGAACTTCTGGGACACCACACTAGGGGCGCCATTCGAAAGCTGCTTTTCAATCCAGTTATTGACGCGGGCTTCCAGCATGTCGAGAGGCAGGCTGCCCCCACTAAGGATTTCGTCGTGGAAGGCCCTGAGATCGAAGCGGGACCCCAGCCGCTGCTTAGTCCGGTTGCGGAGATCGAGAATCTTGAGTTGACCGATCTTGTAGCTGAGACCCTGAGCCGGCCACGCGATATACCGGTTAATCTCGGCCTGGATGGTAGGCTCATCGGCTGCGCCGCTTTCACGGAAGTAGGCGACGGCCTGTTCGCGGGTCCAACCTTCGGAGTGAATACCCGTATCGACGACGAGGCGAACCGCGCGCATCAACTCCAAGTTCAGGCGTCCGTAATCCGAGGCGGGATCCTGGAAAAAGCCGATCTCCTTGCCGAGCGCCTCCGCATAGACGGCCCAGCCTTCGGCATACGCGTTGTTGATGACGTGAAGGCGAAACTCCGGCAGGCCGGTGAGTTGTTGCTGGATGGAAATCTGCAGGTGATGGCCGGGGATGCCTTCGTGGTAGGCCTGCGTCTCATCGGGGAGCAGCCTTCGGTGGGCATAATTGGAAGTCGCCACGACGACGCGAGCGGGCCTGCCGCCATCTGGCGTCCCGAAAATGTAGTGCGTGGGATTGTTAGGCTGGGAGGCTGGAGCGGCTTCGACGGTCAGTGGAGTTTTAGGGAAGACACCGAAGAGTTCCGGCAGGCGGGGCTGCATTTGGCTGACGTAGTGGCGGAAATCATCGACGATCTGATCCGCGGATTTCGGGATGTATTTGGGATCGCTATTGAGCGCGGCGCGGAAGCTGCTCAGGTTTTTGTAGCCGGCTTTGAGCGCGAGACTGGTGAGCAGGCCATTGATTCGTTCAACTTCCCGGAGGCCGAGCGCGTGAATTTCGGCGGGAGACATATCGGTAGTCGTTTGCTCACGAATCGCCTGCTGGTAGCGCCGGGCGCCGTCGGGCAAGCTGTTCATCCCGATGGTGGCGCGGCCATGGGGAGCATAGTCCTTGGCGATGAAATCCGCGAAGCGGCGATAAGCGGGCAGCACCTCTGAATTGACTGCGCGTTCGATCTCTTGCGTCAAACGCTTCTGGTCGTCCACCGAAATTGAAGCGGGAAACTTCCTGGTTGGGGCGAGGAACGGATTTTCGGCAATCGTGCCTTCGCATTGAGCGGGTATTTGCTCCAGCAGAATCCGGACGGGCATTAATCCGTCTTTTTCTCCCTGGCGGAGGACGTCGATGGTTTGCTCGAACGCGCGGGGGATCTGGTGGAGACGCGCGATGTAATCTTCGTAATGCTGAACGGTATCGAGCGGCACGGAGTTGGGAAGATCGGCGAGGCTGATGTGGACGCCCTGCATTTGGGAGATGGGCATCTCGTAATCCTTGAGCGCGTAGCCGGCGAGGCGATTATCCAGAACGTGCAGCAGGAGATCGTGGGAGAGACGATCCTGCTCGGGAAAGCCCTCGGTGGAGATGGCTTCGAGCCGGGCATGATATGCACGATCGACGGCGTTTTGCTTCGTGCTGGCTGCGAGAGAGTAGTCATCGAGCAGCGCGTTATCGCGGTAGTCTCCGCGGTCAGTCTCGCTCTCCGGAGAAGACCGCATGTCGCTTTCGTACTGCTCCTTGAAGAGAGCGGTCTGAGCGGCCAGACGAGCCGCAACGGAGTTGGCGGATTGCGATGAAATGTGAATGTCTGGCGAGTTCAGGCCTTGTGCTGCCGCCAGGGTAGAAACGACTTGCAGGCAGAGGCAGGCCAGAGTGAGGGCCGCGAGAGATTTTACGGTGGTGTCAACGAGACAGGCCCTACTAGCGATGCTTGACCGAAAAATGAGCATATGTTCATTTTGCCAGTGTTTACGGGGATGCGCTGCTGCCCTGCCAAATGAGATACAAGATGCGATGTTGGATCGCGGCATCGGCGAAGGACGTAAAGTGCAATGATCACATGGCCGCCAGCAAAATTCTTCTCGATTGCTTATGATGAAGAGTTGCATTCTTAGGTGTGGGGTGGATTACCGTGGCTGACACGCTTGAATACAAGGCGCAACCTGCGCAACAGAGCCAACCGACCAATGGAATTGAAGTTCTGGAAACGCGGGAATGGCTGGACTCGCTCGATTATGTCCTGACCCACGGGGGAGCGGAGCGGGCCGGGCGGCTGCTGCAACAGTTGGCGCTGCATGCGCGGCGGGCGGCCGGAGTTAACCTGCCGTTTTCGGCAACCACTCCTTATCAGAACACGATTCCTTCGCGGCAGCAGCCGCCGTTTCCGGGCAGCCAGGAGATGGAGCGCCGCATCAAGAGCCTGGTGCGCTGGAACGCCATGGCGATGGTCGTCCGCGCCAACAAGATTCAGGAGGGAATTGGCGGACATATTTCAACGTTTGCCTCCGCGGCTACGCTTTACGAAGTTGCGTTCAATCACTTTTTCCAGGCGGCGACTGAATCCGGCGACCGCGACATCGTTTACTTTCAGGGACACGCCGCGCCTGGCATCTACGCGCGGGCATATCTTGAAGGACGCATCCCGAAGCAGAAGTTGGAAAATTTCCGGCGCGAGATGAAGCCTGGCGGCGGGCTTTCGTCTTATCCGCATCCCTGGCTGATGCCTGACTTCTGGGAGTTTCCCACTGTTTCGATGGGGCTGGGACCGATTCAGGCGATCTATCATGCGCGCTTCATCAAGTATCTGGAGAATCGGGGCCTGAAGACTTCGACCGGCGGCAAGGTCTGGGCGTTCATGGGCGACGGCGAAATGGACGAACCGGAGTCGCTGGGCTCGATCACGCTGGCTTCGCGGGAGCGGCTCGACAATCTTATCTTTGTGGTCAATTGCAATCTGCAACGGCTGGACGGGCCGGTGCGCGGCAATGGAAAGATTATTCAGGAACTGGAAGCCATCTTCCGGGGCGCGGGTTGGAATGTCATCAAGGTCATTTGGGGTACGGATTGGGATCCGCTTATTCAGGCCGATCGCGACGGCCTGCTGGTGCGGCGCATGGGCGAGATTACGGATGGCCAGTATCAGAAATATTTTGTCGAGAGCGGCGCTTACTTTCGGCAGAATTTCTTTGGGACCGATCCACGACTGCTGAAGATGGTCGAGCATCTCTCGGACGAACAGCTTGCCCGCATGCGGCTGGGCGGGCACGATCCGATCAAAGTGCACGCCGCCTATAAGGCTGCGGTCGACCACACGGGGACGCCGACCATCATCCTCGCCAAGACGATCAAGGGATACGGGCTGGGAGAAGCGGGCGAGGGCAAGAATATTACTCACCAGCAGAAGAAGCTGAATGACGATGAGCTGCAGGTGTTCCGCTCGCGCTTCGGCATTCCGATTCCCGATGATGAACTGCACGATGCGCCGTTTTATCGTCCCTCGGACGACAGTCCCGAAATTAAATACATGCAGGCGCGGCGGCAGCAGCTTGGCGGATACATGCCGGTGCGCAAAGAGCGCGCCAGCGCGTTGAAGCCGCCGTCCGACTCGATTTTTGAAGAGTTCTACAAAGGCACCGAGGGGCGCGAAGCCTCGACGACGATGGTCTTCGTGCGCATCCTTTCGAAGCTGTTGCGCGATCCCGAAGTTGGACGCTTCATCGTTCCAGTTGTTCCCGATGAAGCCCGCACCTTCGGCATGGAGGCGCTGTTCCGGCAGGTTGGCATCTATTCGAGCGTCGGCCAGCTTTATGAACCGGTCGATATGGCGACCCTCCTTTATTACAAGGAGGCGAAGAACGGGCAGATTCTGGAAGAAGGGATCACGGAAGCGGGATCGATGTGCTCGTTCATGGCGGCGGGCACGGCGTATGCGAATCACGGGATCAACACGATTCCGTTCTTTATTTATTACTCGATGTTTGGACTGCAGCGCATTGGCGACCTGATCTGGGCGGCGGGCGATATGCGCTGCCGCGGATTCCTGATCGGGGGCACTGCGGGCAGAACGACTTTGGCCGGGGAAGGCTTGCAGCATCAGGACGGCCACAGTCACGTGCTCGCGCTGAGCGTGCCGAACCTGCTGGCGTATGATCCGGCGTTCGCGTACGAGATTGCCGTTATTATCCAGGACGGCATCCGGCGCATGTATGTCGACGGCGAATCCATCTTCTATTATTTGACGGTCACCAATGAGCCCGTTCACATGTCGGAGATGCCGAGCGCGCCCGGCACACGCGAGGGCATCCTCAAGGGCTTGTACCGCTACAATTCCGGGAAGAAAGATGCGAAGCTGCGCGCGCAACTGCTGGGCAGCGGAACCATTATGTTCGAGGTGCTGAAAGCGCAGGCGATTCTGGAAAAAGACTACGGGGTCGGCGCCGACGTTTGGAGCGTGACCAGCTACAAGCAACTCTATCGCGAGGCTAATGACTGCCAGCGCTGGAACATGCTGCATCCGACGCAGGCTCCGAGGGTCCCTTATGTGACCCAGACGCTCAAGGGCGCGAACGGGCCGTTCATAGCGGCATCGGATTACATGAAGGTGCTGCCACAGAGCATTGCGCAGTGGGTTCCGGGCAAGCTGGTGTCACTTGGCACGGACGGATTTGGACGCAGCGAGAATCGCGCGTCGCTGCGCGATTTCTTTGAGGTGGACGCCAAGCATATCGTGCTCGCTACCTTGCATGCGCTTGCCGCCGAGAAGCAGGTTGGAAACGACGTTCTGGAGAGGGCGGTCCGCGATCTGGGGATTAATCCGGAAAAGCGCAACCCGGCGACTAGTTGATGTCGCGGTGAATCTCCCAGGTTAGCGCCCAGAGGAAGGGCGCGAACCTGGGGCACTGGATGTAGGAATTATAAGGACATACCAAAGGATGGCTTCAGAATTCAAACTGCCGGAACTGGGCGAGAACATTGAGAGCGGCGACCTCGTTCGCCTGCTGATTAAACCGGGCGCCAGCGTCGCCGAAGGCCAGACGGTGATGGAGCTCGAAACCGACAAGGCCGTGGTGGAGGTACCCTCTTCGGTTTCCGGGACAGTTGGCGAAGTGCGCGTTAAAGAAGGTGACAAGCTGCGGGTAGGGCAGGTCATTTTTACGGTTGAGAACGGAGCCCGTCCGGCGAAGCAGGTTGCGCCGGATCCCCCGGCTGCGACGGCCGGGATTTCTATTGAGTTCGCCGACAAACACCAGCGGGATGCCTCCAACATGGCCACCACCGCGTCCACCGCTCCTTCTTCTTACGCTGCCGCTGCCTCCGCTTCTCCGGCATCTGCTCCTTCGGTGCTCGCTGCTGCAACTCCGTCTACCGCTGCTTCTGGCGGCGAGTTCACGTTGCCGGAACTGGGCGAGAACATCGACTCGGGCGATCTGGTACGCCTGATGATTTCTCCCGGCATGCGCGTCTCCGAAGGCCAGCCGGTGATGGAACTCGAAACCGACAAAGCGGTCGTCGAAGTTCCTTCCACCGTGAACGGTGTGGTCGGCGAGGTCAAAGTCAAAGAGGGACAAAAGGTCAAGGTCGGACAGGTCATCTTCACATTGGAGGGCGGCGGGAAGGCTCCCGCTGAAGCCCCTCGCCGGCACGAGCCCGTCGAGCACATTTCAGGGCAACAAGCGGCACGGCTGGCGTTTCAGCTCGCCATGAAGGCGGAGGGCAAAACGGAGGAGCAGGCACTGCCTCCCGATCAGCCACAATTCGCGCCTCCGGTCTTCAGTATGCCGTTGCAGCTAGAAAAAGTTGCCGGGACGGAGCATCGCGATCCGGCGCCGGCAGCGCCCCACGTGCGCCGGCTGGCGCGCGAAATCGGCGTCGATATTTACAGCGTCCAGGGAACGGGCCCGGGTGGCCGCATCAGCGATGACGACGTGAAGCTGTATGCCAAGAACGCCCTCGCGGCGGCGGCGGCGGCCGCGCAGGCTCCACGCGTCGGGTTCGTCGAGCCGGAACTGCCGGACTTTTCGAAGTGGGGCAAGACCGAACGCGTCTCGATGCGCGGCGTGCGGCGCAAGACCGCCGAGCATCTGCGCCAGGCCTGGAACACGATTCCGCACGTCACGCAGAACGACCGCGCCGACATTACCGAGCTTGAACAGTTGCGGGCGCGCTTTGCGCCGCGCGCCGAAGAAGCAGGCGGCAAAATGACCGTCACCGCCATCGCGCTCAAGGTGTGCGCGTCGGCGTTGAAGGTCTTTCCCCAGTTCAACGCGTCGATCGATATGGCGAAAGAGGAGATCATTTACAAGCAGTACATCAGCATCGGCGTCGCCGTGGATACCGATCGTGGACTGCTGGTGCCCGTCATTCGCGACGTCGACAAGAAAAACATCGTCGAGCTGGCCGCCGAGATGACTCAGCTTTCGAAGAAAGCGCGCGACCGCAAGCTCACTGCCGAGGAGATGGAAGGCGGGACTTTCACGATTACGAATCTGGGCGGAATCGGCGGCACGGGATTCTCGCCGATCGTGAATCATCCGGAGGTTGCGATCCTCGGGCTGTCCCGCTCGCGCATGGAGCCGGAGTGGGTCAATAACAAATTCGAGCCGCGCTTGATTCTGCCGCTCTCGCTCTCGTACGATCACCGGTTGATCGATGGTGCCGACGCGGCGCGGTTTTTGCGGTGGATTGCGGAGGCGTTCGAGCAGCCGTTTTTGCTGTCGGTGCAGGGGTAGGGCTTTTCACCGCCGAGACGCAGAGTGCGCCGAGAAATTCTTTTCAAGGATCGGGGAAAGAGTTGAGGATATTGTTAATCGTCCTTCAGGTTCTGGGATAAATCCTCCTCTTCATAGTCGGACTACCTGGTGCTCTTCACTTGTGGTCGTACCCGAGAAGAAGCAAGAAAGCGCTTGAAGGATCGAATACGCAGAGGGACCGATCGCTGCGCGAACATCCGGGAGGGAATAGGGGTCCCTCGCTGCGCTCGGGATGACACGTACTATTGATCGGTATATATA
>JBAQJU010000370.1:0-4031 GCA_049300475.1 Terriglobales bacterium
CAATATCACGGTTCCGATTACTTCGGTGAACACTTCAAGCCAATTGCGCTTTGCGGCATCCGGCATCGAAGACGCAAACGCCGGAGTCATTGCCGCCGAAAAGCAGGTCACCGCCGCTCATGCGCAACTAGAAGCGGCCGAGGCGAACGATGTGCGAGCGCAAGACGATCTCCGCCGCTACAAGCTACTCGTCGACAAGCGCGAAGTGTCGCGGCAGATTTACGATCAGGCGTTGGCTACGGCCAAGTCCAGCACAGCGACCGTGTCGGCAGCGCTCGCCAGTGAGTCGGCGGCGCAACAATTTGTCCAACAGGCCCGGAGCCGCCTAGCGCAAGCCGTAGCAAACCACAAATATGCCGAGACCGGGCCCCAGCAAGTTTCGTCAACCCAAGCGCGCGTGCGTGCGGCGATTGCGGATGTTCAGCAAAAGCGCGCGCTGCTCGAGCAGGCGCAACTGAATCTCGGTTACACGAAAATCGTCGCTCCGGTTACCGGTGAAGTGAACAAGACGGTCGTGGTCGGCATGAACGTTCAAGACGGGCAGCAACTCCTCACCGTGGTGCCTCTCGACGAGGTGTGGGTGACCGCAAATTTTAAGGAAACGCAACTCAAGCACATGCGAGTTGGACAAAAGGCGGAAATCCATGTGGATTCGAGCGGCCAGACTTTGAAAGGCCATGTGGACAGCATCGCGGGGGCGACCGGACCGCTCTTCAGTTTGCTTCCGCCAGAAAATGCGACCGGAAACTACGTGAAAATTGTGCAGAGGATTCCGGTGAAGATCGTTCTCGAGCCGGGGGAGAATAAAGATCGCCGGCTTCGACCGGGAATGAACGTGGTGCCAGACGTGTACCTCAAATGAGTTCGGCGGCGCTCACTCTCGACCAGGATGTTTGGCGACCCCGGTACAATCCTTGGCTGATTGCCGTGGTCGTGGCGCTGGCAGCCTTCATGGAGGTGCTCGACACCAGCATCGCCAACGTTGCCCTGCCCTACATGGCCGGGAATCTAGGGGCGAGCAACGACCAGAGCACCTGGGTGTTGACTTCTTATCTGGTCTCGAATGCGATCATCCTGCCGATCAGTGGATGGCTAGCCGGCGCCCTGGGGCGGAAGCGCTTTTTCATGTCCTGCCTGGCTGTCTTTACCGTGAGTTCTTTGCTTTGCGGCGTTGCGCCCAGCCTAGGCTTTCTTCTTCTTTTCCGGGTGTTGCAGGGCGCGGGCGGCGGCGGGTTGCAGCCCATGGCTCAGGCCATTCTGGCAGACACTTTTCCACCACAGCAGCGAGGCCTGGCTTTTGCGTTATACGGCATCACGGCCATCATGGCGCCCACGATCGGACCAACGCTTGGCGGGTGGATCACCTTCAACTATTCGTGGCGATGGATTTTCTTCATCAACCTCCCGGTCGGCTTGGCCACATGGTTTCTGGTACGGCGCTTTGTCGAAGATCCTCCCTATTTGAGCCGGCTCAAGGCGGCCGGCGTCAAACTCGACTACATTGGCATCGCTCTGCTGACGTTGGGTATCGGGGCATTACAGGTTCTGCTCGACAAGGGCCAGGAAGATGATTGGTTCGGGTCGCGCTTCATCACTACTCTGATCGTCGTGGCCACTGTATGCCTGATCTCACTCGTCATTTGGGAGTGGTATCAAAAGGCGCCGATCATCGACGTGCGCATGTTCAAGAGCTTTAACTTCGCCAGTTCAAGTTTGATGATGTTCACCCTGGGCATCCTGTTGTTCAGCAGCCTGGTCCTGATGCCGCAATTCCTTCAGACGCTCCTGGGATACACCTCCGAACTGGCTGGACTTGCTCTTTCCGCGGGAGGCCTGGTTCTGCTGATTGAGATGCCCATCATGGGCCAACTGACAACGAAGGTTCAGGCACGCTACCTGATCGCTTTCGGCTGGCTCGCCTTGTCGATCGCCATGTTCTACTCCACGAAACGGATTGACCTGCAAATCAGCTTCAGTGCCGCTACCTGGCTGCGCATCGCTCAAGTAATCGGTTTGGGATTCCTGTTCGTGCCCATTACGCTGGTGGCTTATATTGGAATTGCGCCGGAGAAGAACAACGCCGTCGCCGGCATCGTCAATTTCATGCGCAATATGGGAAGCAGTGTGGGAACGTCGCTGGTCACGACCTTGATTGCGCGGCGCTCGCAATTCCATCAGGCAAGGTTGGTGCAGGACATTCGCGTCGACAATCCCAATTTTGCGAACGCGGCGAACGGTCTGGCTCGCCACCTGGCGACCTCAGGCGTGGGGAGACACGAGGCGCAGATAACGGCTTACGCCCAGATTTACCAATCCCTGCAAGCGCAGGCGGCGAGCCTGGCCTACATAGATACCTTTATGGTTCTTTGCGTGGGAGCCGCAATCATGTTCTGCCTGGCCTTTGTTTTGAAGAAGAATGATCCGGGCGGCGGAGGGGTAAGGGTAGCGGAGTGAGTGCAGCGTGTGTCAAGAATTGGTAGGGCACGGCAGCCATGCTGGAAATTAAGCTCATCCTTTGTCCGATTGATTTCTCGGAGTTCTCGGTAAGGTCGTATCGCTACGCGCTATCGGTGGCCGCGCACTATCGAGCCAAGTTGGTCGCGCAGCATATCGTAGAACTATCGCGATATCCCTATGCCGATTATGGCGCCTGTGAGGGAGACTATGCGGCTTTCGCCCAGGCGCTTCACAAGGGTGGCGAGCAGCAACTGCGGGAATTCATGAAGAACCACACCCACGATGCAGTTTGGCCTGAGCTCGTGGTGCACCAGGGAACCGCTCCAGATTGCATTCTGGCGTTTGCGCAAGGAAGGAAAGCGGACCTGATCGTCATGGGAACGCACGGGCGGCGAGGGTATGACCGCTTGGTGCTGGGGTCGGTGACCAATCGAGTGATGCGTAAGACTCCTTGCCCGGTATTGGCGATATGTAATCCGTCGCACGAGTCCGCGGTCGCCGCCGGAGAAAGCCACGCCCATCACTTGAACCGAATTCTCTTCTGTACCGATTTCTCCGAACATTCAGAGCTGGCTTTGAACTATGCGATCTCTGCCACAGAGGAGTATGACGCCGAACTCACCCTGCTGCACGTGGTGGAAGAGGCCTCAAGTCAGGCCAAGTTGGAAGAGGCCATCGCCACAGCAGCCGAGCGACTCGACAAACTGATTCCACAAGAGCGGAGCAAGGCCCTGAAGCTGAAGACGGCGGTGCGCATCGGAAAACCGTATCAGCAGATCATTCAACTTGCGCTGGAAGCGCAAATCGACATGGTGACTATGGGGGTCCGTGGTCGTGGAGCCTTGGATCTGGCGGTGTTTGGTTCGACAACGTATCGCGTGCTCCAGTTGGGACCCTGCCCCGTCTTGGCCGTCCACGTGTGAAGCATTACCTGAATTTCTTTAGACTTTCTTAGACGTGGGTGATTGAAACGCAGATGATAAAAATCATTACCATTGAACGTGAGTACGGCAGCGGCGGCGGCGAAATCGCGCAGCAGGTTGCGAAGCGGCTGGGCTGGAAACTTTGGGATCAGGTGCTGACGGAGGAGATCGCACGGCTTGCGGATTGTCCCAAGACAGTCGTCGAAGGGCGCGAGGAACGGACCGATCCGCTCTACTACCGTCTTTTCAAATCATTCCTGCGCGGTAGTTATGAAGGGAGCCTCAACGCGCACAAGCTCAAGCTGGTGGACAGCGAATGTATTTTGAAGTTTACGCAACAGGTCGTTCAGGACGCTGCAAAGACCGGGAACTCGGTCATCGTCGGACGGGGGTCGCAGCAGTTTCTCAAGAATCGCCGGGACACGTTGCGCGTATTTCTGTACGCTCCGCGAGAAGACAAAGTGCGGCGCCTGCTGGCTCGCGGCCAGAGCGAGAAGGAGGCCGAACAACGAGTGGATACCGTCGATCGGGAGCGCGCCGATTTCATTCAGAAGTTTTTCCACGTCGAATGGCCTGATCGCGCCATTTACCACAGCATGATCAATACCGCGATAGGAGATGAAGCGGTCGTCCAGATGATTCTGGATATTA
>JBAQJU010000371.1:0-11960 GCA_049300475.1 Terriglobales bacterium
CTCTACGCCGATCAGGAAATGATGCTGTTTCCGCTGCCCTTTTCGATCAAGGCCAAATACCTGGTCGGCATCTGGATACTGGTGGCTGTTGTCGCTATCTTTGATCCCACACAAAACGGAGTGGCCAATTTTGCCCACCTTGGCGGCTTGTTCTTCGGATTCCTGTTCGTCAAGTTCCTGCCTTCCCGGGGATTCAGCTATGCGGCGTCAGAGCAGTATTTCGGTGCGAGGAATTCGTACTACCGCTGGAAAAGAAAGCGCGCCGCGCGGAAATTCGAAGTCTACATGAAAAACCACGATCGTAAAGTCAGCTTCGACGAGCACGGCAATTACATCCCTCCCGACGAAGACGATAAAACTAACGGCGGCGGGAAATCGGGCTGGGTAAATTAGATTCGAAGTAAGAATGATCTCAGGATAGCGAGACTCAGCGCGAGATCCCTTTGTGACATCCGTGTCCCCCCGTGGTTCAAGTTTTTCACATCAGGCTGAACAGGTATTAACGGCAAAGGACTGGCAAGTATTTCCGTCACCCGCGGTTCGTGAACGAGATCAACGCCTCCAACTTGGCCGCCGTCGCCCCGGAATCAATCGCCATCGCCGCGATCGGCACCGCATCCCGCAGATGATCGGCCCGCCCAGCCGCCACCAGAGCGGCAGCCGCATTCAGTAAAACAACGTCGCGGCGAGCAGATTTCTTTCCCTCCAGAACCTCGCGAATCAATTTTGCGTTGAGCGCGGCATCCCCGCCCGAAATATCCTCAAGCCTCGCCCGCTGCAGGCCGAATTCTTCAGGGGTGACTTCGTATGTATGCACCTGGCCCTCGCGGACTTCGCCAATGCGGCTGGGGCCACTGATCGTAATCTCATCGAGTCCGTCGCTGCCGTGGACCACCAGCGCACGATGCAGCCCCAACATGCTGAGCGCCTCCGCCAATTTCTCGACCAGATCCGCCGAGTAGACGCCCACCACCTGGCACGTGGCGCGCGCGGGATTCGTAAGCGGTCCCAGCAGATTAAAAACCGTGCGCAGCCTTAGTTCCCTGCGCGCGGGCTGCACATATTTCATTGCCGAGTGCATGGCAGGGGCGAACAGGAACGCCATGCCGACTTCTTCCAGACAGGCGGCGATGCGCGCAGGAGGGAGGTTGATATTCACTCCCAGCGCTTCCATCACATCGGCCGAGCCGCACTTGGATGTCACGCTCCGGTTGCCGTGCTTGGCCACGCGCACGCCGGCTCCGGCGACAACGAATGCGGTCGCCGTCGAAATATTGAATGTGCCGCTGGTATCGCCTCCGGTTCCGCAGGTATCGACGAGAGCGTCGCGTCCGGTGCCGCTCGTATCGAGCACGGAATCGGCATGAAGCTCTAAGGGTGTGGCAGCGCCCCGGATCGCTTCCGCGAAGCCGACAATCTCCTCGACCGTTTCGCCCTTCATATGGAGCGCGACGAGCAACGCGGCGATCTGCGCGTCGGTACACTGGCCAGCTAAAACCTCGCTCATCACAGCGCGCGCCTCGTCGCGAGAGAGCGACTGGCGGTGATTGGCGAGGCGATGGAGCGCGTCGAGGATCATGTCAGGAAACTCCAAGCTACCTCAGTCGGAGGTTCCTTTCAATCTGGCGTTCCTCCTGGAGCGCGTTGAGTTTGGCCTGAAATCGACCGCGCCAGCTCTCAGGCAAGGCCCGCACTTGGGTGCCTCGCTGCAGCAATTCGATGTCCGCCGAATTGGGCAAGTAGCCCCGGAACGCTTCCAGCACAGTCAGCGTGGGCGTCTCTCCGCCGAGAAATTGGAATTCGTCCCCAGCCCCCACCTCGCCTTCCTCAAGAACGGAGAAATAAAAACCGCAATAGCCACTGTGCAGGAATTCTTCGATGATCTCGTCTGGGTCGAATTTGGCGGCGAGTTTATAGCAAGGAAGCCGCGGCGTCTTGACCATAACGACCGCCGATCCCACCCCGTAACGATCTCCCACCGACAATTCCGTTTCGAGCAGACCCTCGGTCGTGAAGTTCTCACCGAATGCTCCCCAAGTGATGACGTCATGTCCGGGAAGCCGAGCGCTCCAGTGCTGATAGTGTTCCGACGGGTACGCGTACACCGCCTTGTCCGGCCCTCCATGCACGGAAAGATCGGCCTGGCGGTCTCCGTCGAGATTCGTCCGGCGCAGCATGACTCGGCCGGAAACAGGCTTCTTGAAGATGCCGGTTTGGAAGGTTTGGCCCTGCCATGACAGTAAGCGCGGCAGCCCGACATTGACGGAGACAATTTTCATGTGACTTATGAGACGACGTTCTTCTTTCGGGCGATGCAATTTCCCCGGAGCTGACGGTTTTGTGACATGCCTCACACCCTTGTGTGCTCTCATTCGCTTTGCCGATTGGGCTCTCGTCTTATAGAATCGTGAGTTTGCTGCAGGTTGACGAAGCCGCAAGCCGGGCCCCCTCAGGTGTCCACAAATAAGTGCCCAGAAACCACGGTCGCCCGAGTTCTGGTCAACGCGAACTAATGATCGGCCAAAGATGATCGGCGAATGATGAGCGGCCAACGACGAACGACGGATTTGGAATCCTTATGAAAATTCATGAGTACCAGGCAAAAGCAATCCTGAAAAAATATGGCGTCGCCGTTCCGCGCGGCGCGATGGCGACAACCGTTGAAGCAGCCGAAGCCGCCGCCAAAGAGCTGTTCGACGCGGGCGCGACCGGTGTTGTGGTGAAGGCACAGATCCATGCCGGCGGACGCGGCAAGGGCGGCGGCGTGAAAATTGCCAAGTCGGTCGCCGAAGCGCGCGACCTGGCCGCCAAAATTCTCGGCATGACGCTCATTACGCACCAGACCGGCCCGGAAGGGCGCGTCGTGCGCCGCCTGCTAATCGAAGAAACCCTGCCGATCGAAAAAGAACTTTATCTCGGCATTCTGGTCGACCGCGGCGAGGGCAAGCCGGTTTTTATGGCCTCGGCGGCGGGCGGCATGGAGATTGAGCAAGTCGCCGCCGAAAGGCCCGAGGCGATCCTCAAGCAGTACGTTGATCCGGGCATGGGACTCGAGCCCTTCCAGGCGCGAAAGATAGCGTTTTCGCTTGGCCTCAAGGGCCCGCAAATTAATTCGGCCGTGCAGTTCCTGACCAGTCTTTACCGCGCATTCCTTGACACAGACGCCTCACTGGTCGAAATCAATCCCTTCGTCAGCTGCACCGATGGCCGCCTGTTCGCGCTCGATGCCAAGCTGAACTTCGACGACAACGCCCTCTTCCGCCACGCCGATCTGCGCGACCTGCGCGACATCACCGAAGAAGATCCGCTCGAGGTCGAAGCGTCGAAATACAATCTGAACTACATCAAGCTCGACGGCAATGTCGGCTGCATGGTGAACGGCGCGGGCCTGGCGATGGCCACCATGGACATCGTGAAATATGCGGGCGGCATGCCGGCAAACTTTCTGGATGTGGGTGGGGGCGCCAACGCCGAGCAAGTGGCGCACGCGTTTGAAATTCTGCTCAGCGACAAGAATGTCCGCGCCGTGCTGATCAACATTTTTGGCGGCATCCTGCGCGTGGATATGCTGGCAACCGGGGTAGTCGAAGCGGCCATGAAAACCAACATCCAGTTGCCGGTCGTGCTGCGGCTGGAAGGCACGAATGTAGAGGAAGGCAGGAAGATCCTCCACGACTCCGGCCTGAATTTCGTAATTGCGGAAACCATGAAAGACGCGGCCGACAAAGTAGTGGCGGCGGCCAAGGGCGCCTAGAGATATACGACGGGGCGCCGGCGCTACGTCGAAGGTCGCCCAATCGCGAGGGGCGAACGACGAATAGCGAACGACGAACGACGATTTTTGAAAGAGAGCAATTATGGCAATCCTGGCAGATAAAAGAACTCGACTAGTCGTCCAAGGTTTAACCGGCCGCGAAGGCACCTTCCACGCGAAAGCGTGCGCCGCTTATGGCACCCAGATCGTCGGTGGGGTCACGCCCGGCAAGGGCGGAACCACGCATGAAGGCTGGCCCATCTTCAACACCGTGGAAGAAGCGGTGGATAAGACGGGTGCCAACGCCACGGTAATCTTCGTGCCGCCGCCCTATGCGGCCGACGCGATCATGGAGGCCGCGGACGCCGAGATCGAACTCATCGTCTGCATCACCGAAGGCATCCCGACGCTCGATATGGTTCGTGCCTGGGAGTTTCTGCAGAACCGGCGCTCGCGCCTGATCGGGCCGAATTGTCCCGGCATCATTTCGCCGGGCAAGTGCAAGATCGGGATCATGCCCGGACATATTCACAAAGAGGGAAACGTCGGCATCGTCTCGCGCTCGGGCACGCTTACCTACGAAGCCGTTCACCAGCTCACGCAGCGCGGCATCGGGCAATCGACCGCCATCGGCATTGGCGGCGATCCGATTATCGGCACAAATTTTGTCGACGCGCTGGATCTGTTCAATCGCGATCCTCAGACCGAAGCTGTCGTCATGATCGGCGAAATCGGCGGCACCGCCGAAGAAACCGCGGCGGAGTTCATCCGGACTCATATGAGAAAGCCGGTAGTCGGCTTCATCGCCGGGCAGACCGCGCCTCCCGGACGCCGCATGGGTCACGCCGGCGCAATCATCTCCGGCGGCAAAGGCACCGCCGCCGAAAAGATTGCGGCCATGGAAAAAGCCGGCCTGAAAGTCGCGAAATCCCCGGCGGATATTGGCGAGACGCTGGTAGCCGCACTGGGCGCAAAGGTAGGTGCGTAACTCTGCGCTTTATCAAGCCCACGTGCATATGCGAGATGTCATCCTGAGCGGAGTGGGGCGAGCGTAGCGAACCCCGCGCAGTCGAAGGACCCCTACGTCCGGCAATACTCTCAGGCGGATTTTTTAGCGAACGACTAACGACGAACGACCAAGGACGAACGACGAATTCATGAAAACACTGCAACGCACACTGACCATCGTCAAGCCCGACGCGGTGAAGAAAAACGCGGTCGGAGACATCATCGAGCAGTTCGAGAAAAATGGCTTCCACATCCTGGCCATGAAGATGCTGGAAATTTCCCAGCACCAGGCCGAGCAGTTCTATGCTGTCCATGCCAGCCGGCCGTTTTATAGCTCGCTGACGAAATTCATGTCGAGCGGCCCGATCGTGGTGCTGGCGCTCGAGAAAGAGAATGCGATTGCCGACCTGCGGAAGCTGATGGGAGCAACGAACCCGGCGACTGCGGAAGAAGGCACCATCCGCAAAAAGTGGGCCACCAATATCGAGCACAACGCGATTCACGGCTCCGATGCCGACGAAACTGCCCGCTTCGAGTTGAGCTTCTTCTTCGCGGGATATGAATTAGCGCAGTAAGCCGTCAGCTCTCAGCTATCAGCCCTCAGTAAAATCTGCACACGCTTTGCCTTTACCGAGAGCTGATGGCTGAGAGCTGAAAGCTGAGGTTACCAATGCCCCTAGTCCAAGTCACCATGCTGCAAGGCCGCTCTGCCGATCAGAAGCGGAAGATTGCCAAACGCATCACGGACACGATGGTCGAAGAAGGTGGAGCGAAGCGCGAAGCCATCGTCGTAACGTTCGTGGAATTGTCGAAGGAAAGCTATGCTTCCGGCGGCGTGCTGATGGTGGACAAGCAGTAAGCCCACATTTCTGCGGGGGGCGCTGAGAGGAAAAAACGTTTTCCCAAGTCAGCAATAGACGAGAGAGGTATACAATGATGCCGTTCTCGAGTTCAAAAAGGAAATTCCTGCTTAGGAGGTAAGGATGCGCCGAATACTGTTGCTGACGTGCGTTTCGTGGTTGGCGGTGTCAATGGCTCTTGCACAAGACGTGCTGAAAGCCGCCGGCGGGGCGGAGACTCACAAAGTGGTTCTCGACAATGCCCAAGTTCGTGTACTCGACGTTCACCTGCAACCCGGACAAAAGGTGGAAATGCATTCGCATCCGGCGAACATCGTCTATTACGTCACCGATGGCAAGATCAGAGTCACGTTGCCCGACGGGAAAACCGCAGTACACGAGGTCAAAGCTGGAACAGCCGTCTGGAACGCGCCGATGACCCACGCCGTAGAAAACGCGGGCACTGCGGAGGTGCACTTGGTGCAGACCGAAATGAAGGGAACTGCCAAATGAGAGTGAACCGCGTTGGCCTGCTGCTGCCGCGCGGCAACCCGCGGGCCAAAATGGCGCCGCTGGAAATCGAACGCCGTTCTGTCCAGAGTTTTGGCAGGGCTTAGAACCCATTCGTTCACATAGTGCGGAAATGAGTGGGGCACCCGCAAATATGGGGTATCCGCGGTAAGAACAGTTCCCGGTTCTCAGTTGCCAGCGAGATTGATCTCTGCGAACTGAGAACCGGAAACTGAAAACTCCACAGTTATCCCAGCGGTTCAAACAAATGCCCTTCGGTGCGGTCGGCGATTTTTGGCAGATCTTTTTTTGCCATCTGCAAGAAGTGCGGCGCGGCGCGATGCGCCTCCAGGGCGGCGTCATCTTTGTATTGCTCGTAGATAAAGAACCGGCGCGGATCGGTCTTGTGCTTGTGCACCTGATACATGAGGCAGCCCGGTTCCTTGCGCGATTCGACTGAGAGTTTTTCAAAGATCGCGGTCACTTCGGACTCGCGTCCAGTTTTTGCCATCCAAGTTACGGCCAACACCACCATTCGTCGCTCCGTTCTATTGCTGCGTTAAGGATTCGTATCAGGGTATCGCTTTAGCGATACCGCAAATCATTCGAAATGCGCTGCCCCTTCAGGCGCTGGCATTCGCCATACCCTTCGAAATCTCCTAGCCGCTCTCCAGACCCAACTCGCTTACGAAGTCGGGGACCAAAATCGTCTGCTCACGATCGGGCCCCGTGGAAATCATTCCCACCCGTGCTCCGGTTTCCTTTTCGATGAAGGCCAGGTATTCGCGGGCGGCATTGGGTAATGCTTCGACCGTCCGGATAGCCTGCGTTGAACTGGCCCAGCCCGGCATCTTGCGGTAGATGCATTCGAGTTTTTCATAACCGCATGCCTGAGCCGGCACTTCGTCCGTTTCTTTGCCGTCCACCTTATGCCCCACGCAGACTGGAATCTCGGTCAAGTGGTCGAACACGTCAAGCTTCGTGACCACCAGCCACGAGATGCCGTTAATCATGCCAGCGTAGCGGAGAAGAGGCAAATCGAGCCAGCCGGTTCGTCGCGGCCTCCCGGTAACGGCCCCGTATTCATTGCCTCGTTTGCGCAGGTCTTCTCCTTCGGCCCCCAGCAGTTCGCTGGGGAACGGGCCGCTGCCCACGCGAGTGCAATAAGCCTTGGTGATGCCGATCACCGTGTCAATGGATGTGGGGGGCACGCCTGTCCCCGTGACCGCGCCCCCGGATGTCGAACTCGACGACGTCACGAAGGGATAGGTTCCGTGGTCAATATCGAGCATGGTGCCCTGCGCGCCTTCGAACACGATCGACTTGCCTTCTGCCAGCGCGCGGTTCAGGAGCAGCGCAGTATCGCGGACAAACGGTCGGACCTTCTCGGCCGCCGCCGCATATTCCTTGAACATCTTGTCGGCATCGAGCGGTTCGGAATTGAACAGCGCATGCGCGATCATGTTCTTTTCGCGGCAGGCATTTTCGATGTGCGTGCGCAGCAGTGCCGTGTCGAGCAGGTCGGCAACCCGCAGTCCGCGCCGCCCCATCTTGTCTTCGTAAGCCGGGCCGATGCCGCGCGATGTCGTCCCAATCTTCACGCGCCCAGGCGCATTCTCCGAGCCCAGCTCCATCATGCGGTGATAGGGCAAAATCACCTGTGCGCGATTGGAGATGAAAAGATTCCCTTCCACCTTCACGCCCGCATCGCGCAGCGAAGCCACTTCTTTGAGAAACGCCAGCGGATCCAGCACCACCCCATTGCCAATGACGCTTGTACACTCGGGCCGAAGAATGCCTCCCGGCACCAGTTGCAGAATGAACTTCTTTCCGTTGACGATGACCGTGTGTCCGGCATTATGACCGCCCGCGTAGCGGGCCACCACTTCGAAGGTCTGGGTGAGTACGTCGACAATCTTGCCCTTCCCCTCATCGCCCCATTGGGCTCCAACAATAACCGCAGTTCTGCCACGCTTCAATGTAATCTCCGTCTGGAATGTGCGCGGCCGCAAGGCCGCCCCTGGGATCGTTCGCCGCCGCAAGAACACTGCTTCGGGCACTTCGTTCGCACACACGGATCACGCGCCGTGCAAAAATGACCGGGGAAGACTGCTAGAAGATCGGCGGACCTAGATGTGCACGCTCTAGAATACAGAATCCGCCTGTGAAGGAGCAAACCAAAGCGCTCGACACATTGTGGCGACTGCTCACAGGCCCAAGTACGCGCGCCGCACCTCGTCCATGCTCGCGACTTTTTGGGATTCGCCTTCGATGGGAACTCGCCCTTCCGCGAGCACGTAGGTGTAGTCGCTCACCGCAAGTGCGAGGTGGACGTTCTGCTCGACTAGAACAATGGTGATTCCTTGCTCTTTCAGAGTTTTCAAAGTCAGGAAAAGCTGCTGCGCCAGCACTGGCGCGAGGCCGAGCGAAAGCTCATCGATCATCAGGACCACCGGCTCCTGCATCAGGCCGCGGCCCATCGCGAGCATCTGCTGCTCGCCGCCCGAGAGCGTGGATGATCTCTGCTTGCGCCGCTCCTTCAGGCGCGGGAACGACTGATATACGCGGTCCAGGTTCTCCTTCTGGCGGGGCCGCGCGCGCCGCGAATATGCGCCCATTTCAAGATTCTCTTCGACCGACATATCCGGAAACAGCTGCCGCCCCTCAGGCACCAGCACCAATCCGCGGGCTGCCTTGGCATGAGGAGCAAGTTTGCTGACGTCTTCCCCCTTGAGCAAAACGCGGCCCTTCCACGGACGCAAGCTGCCCATCGTCGTGCGCAGCGTGGTGGTCTTGCCGGCGCCATTCGCGCCGATGATCGTCGTCAACTTGCCAGCGCGCGCCTTGAGCGAGATGCCCCATAGCACCTGCACTTCTCCGTACCCGGATTCGATGCCGCTGAGTTCCAGCACAACGGGGGGCGTAGCTTTCATTGTCGGCGTTGTTGTTGTCGTGGCCATTAGGATTCCGCCCCCTCGCGCAGCTTGTCGACGATATCCGGAAATCCCAGGTAGGCCTCGACTACATCAGAATTCTTCACGACCTCGGTGGGAGGAGCCTCCGCGATTTTGCGGCCCAGGTTCAGCACCACGATGCGATCGGACAGATTCATGATGGCCTGCATCACGTGCTCGATCATAAATACGGAAATGCCGCTGTCGCGAATTTTCCGGATCAGGTCGATCATGAGTGCAATCTCGGTGGGATTCAAGCCAGCGAGAACCTCGTCGAGCAGAAGCAATTTGGGCTTTGCCGCGAGAGCGCGTGCGACTTCCAGCCGTTTCTTGCCAGCGAGTGTGAGAGCACGCGCGGGGGAATTGGCGCGGCTGGCGAGCCCTACAAGCTCCAGCACCTCGAGAGCGGTGACCCGCGCGGCGCGCATGGATTGATATTCGCGCCCGAAACAGGCGCCCACGATGACGTTCGCGAGCACGCTCATACCGCCCAGTGGACGGACGATCTGATGGGTGCGGGCGAGGCCGAGATGCACAACCTGATCGGGCGAACACCCGGTGATGTCCTTGCCGGAAAAAGTAATGGATCCAGTGTCAGTCTTAAAGACTCCATTCACCAGATTGAACAACGTAGTCTTGCCCGCGCCGTTCGGCCCAATCAAGCCAAGGATCTCGCCCTCGTTGAGTGTGAAGCTGACATCAGCCACAGCCTGAAGTCCGCCGAAACGTTTGCCGATACCGCGTACTTCCAGCAGCGCGGTCACTCGATCACCTCCTGTGAGCGAGGGACGAGCTTATAAAGCCAGCCGATCACGCCGCCGGGCGCAAACCGCACCACCAGCAACAGCAGGGCGCCGGCAATCACCAGGTGGAAATCCGAAAGCCTCGGAGAGGTAAGCAGGTAGGAGCGAAGCCATTCATAGAGGCCCCCGCCCAGGGCCGAGCCCGCGACCGTTCCCTGGCCACCGAGCATCAGCATCACGATCCCTTCCAGGGAGAGCATGAATTCGAAGGCGATCGAAGGATCGATCATGCCGTTCTTGAAAAACATCAGTGATCCTGCCACTGCGGGCAAGAACGCGGACACGCTGTAGATGATCGCCTTATAGACGGTCGTGTTCACGCCCAGCACAAGGGCTGCGTCTTCATCTTCGCGGATGGCGAACAAGCCCAGGCCAAATTTCGACAATTTAATACCCAGGCTAAGGAGCAGCGAGAGCGCCATGACTCCAATGATGAGGAAGTAAGTGGTCCAGAGCGCATGCTTGGGGCCGCCCAGCGGCGCATACGATTCGAATGAAACGTACATGCCGGTCGATCTTCCCCAGGACTCGAAATTGGAAACGAAGGCCTGCACCGCTTCCAGCACTCCGATGGTTGCGAGCGCGAAATAAGCGCCCCGCAGGCGGAGAATGCCAAGTCCAAACACCAGCGCCAGCAGGCTAACCGCTACACCGGCCGTGAGCGCGGCCGGAATCAGGTGCCAACTCCGCACCGTCATCAAATACAGACCAACGTATCCACCCAGGCCGTAGAAAACTATGTGGCCGAAGTTTACGTAGCCGGTGTAGCCGATCATCAGGTTCAGGTTGCTGGTCAGGATGATGGCGATCGCCACCAGAATAAGGTCCTCGCGCAGCGCAACATTATTGGCACGCAGGGGAAGCCACACGAACAGCCCTGCCAGCAGCAGAATCAGCCAGAACAGTGGCCTGCGCAGGATCATGCGGTGGCCCTTCCGAAAAGGCCGCGCGGAAAGACGATCAGCACCAGAACGAACAGGCCGAACTCGATCAGCGGAATCCAACTGACCGCAATGAACGGCGACACTGCTCCTTCAAGCAGGCCCAGCAGTAGGCCTGCCAGCAAGGCACCGAGAGGTTTACCCAACCCCGCCAGAACCGTCACCACGAAACTCTTTAACTGGTAGGTCGCGCCGGAAAGGATCGTGAAGGGAAACAGGGTGGAGACGAGCGCGCCCGAAGCCGCTGCCAGCGCGATACCAATGGCGAATGCGATCATCAAGACTCGGGTCGACGAGATCCCCATCAGCTCGGCGGCATCACGATTGTCGGCCACCGCGCGAATGGCTTTGCCGGCACGCGTTCGGTAGAGAAACAGCTCCAGCACCAGCGCGATCACCACGGCGGAAACGGCCGCAGCCATGTGGTTTCCGGTAAACGTGTAGGCGCCGACCGTGATGCCCGGCAGACTGAAGTCCACGTTGTATGGGCTGGTGCTCCAGATGGCAGTTCCGAGGCCGATCACCATCATATTGACCGCGAACGTGGAGAGCAGACTCATCAACTGTGACCGGCCGATTACCCAGCTCACCGCCAGCCAGTACACGATGGTGCCGAGAATCAAACCACCAACGATGACCGGAACCAGCAAAATGTATGCGTTCAGCGCGCTCGCGTGGAACAACATGTACATTCCGAACATGCCGAGCGCGATCATGGACCCGTGGGTCAGGTTGATGACGTCCATGACCCCCCAGATCAGGCTCAGTCCCATGGCGGCCAGTCCATAGACCGAGCCGATCAGCAGACCATCGATCATGGAAGCTAGAACACCGGACATATTTCACCTTCTGCGCCGCGATAAGAATCCCCTCACCGCAAAAAAAGCGGTGAGGGGGCCCCGGCGATGCCAAAATCTATGAGAACGGCTTAGTGGATCGGGTACTTCAAATCGGCGCTTTTGCCAGCCAGCGGCCATACCACCTGTTTCACCGGCTTACCGGACTTGTCTTTCTGCCACTGCGCCAGAAAAATTGTGTGGCCTACCTGCAAGCCGTGCTCGCTGGCCTGCGTGGAAAACTTCGTACGGCCGTAAAACGTCGTGAGGTCGGTCGCGTTCAGCGCCTGCGCCACTTTTGACGTATCGATTCCA
>JBAQJU010000372.1:0-4466 GCA_049300475.1 Terriglobales bacterium
AAGTAGGAGTCGTCGGCGACGATGTCGCCGTCAATGTATTTCACGCCTTTTTTCACGAGCGCGTCGGCGAGTGCTTCGAGCGCTTGAATCGGGTCGTCGCTGCGTTGTGTGCGAACGTCGTAGGGAAGTTCGCGCCCGGAGAGATTGGGATCTCCGTGGCCAACCAGTACGAGATCTCCGTTGAGGCGCCCGTAGCGGTCGAGCGTGCCGGTGGTTTCGACGGTGGTGCGGAACTTGTAGTCGGGGCCAATCAGTGCGAGCGCGGCCGCGGTAGTGAACAGCTTGGTGTTCGATGCAGGCGTGAAAAGCTTGTCGGAGTTTTGCGCGTACAACGTTTCGCCGGTCGCAAGGGACGCCACTTCAATTCCCCAGAAACCGTGGGCGAGATCGGGGGAGCTGAGCAGGGCCGCGATGCGTTCCTGCAACGGCTCGATGGCGGCGGGAGTTGCGACCGGCGGCGCGCTGGGAGGCGAAGCCAGGACAGGCGCACTGAGGAAGGGGGTGACCAGGAGGGCAACCACGAGCAGCAGGCGCGCAACTGATTGCCTTCGTGGCATTAAATGGATTGTAACATTCGATAAAAACCGGTTCGTTCTAGAATAACGGCACGATAATAGGTCAGACAATATAGGTCAGACAATGCGGGCCATCTTTCAGTGGAATTTAGGCACTCGTGTCCTCGAGTTAGGACGGCGCACGCTGATCATGGGTGTGGTGAACGTCACGCCCGATTCATTTTCCGATGGGGGACTGTACATCGACGCGGGCAAGGCGGTCGCCTATGCCGAGCGATTGCTCGATGAAGGCGCGTCGATCATCGATGTCGGCGGGGAATCGACGAGGCCTGGAGCGGCCGTGGCCGATTCGACTTCGGAAGCATCGGTTTCGGGATCTCCTGTGTCGGAGGAAGAGGAGCGGAGGCGGGTGCTGCCGGTGATCCGCGACTTGAAACGGCAACGTCCCGAGGCGGTGGTGAGCGTGGATACCTACAAGGCGAGCGTGGCGCGCGCGGCCATCGAGTTGGGCGCCGAGGTGGTCAACGACATCAGCGGGTTCCGGTGGGACCCTAAAATGGCGAAGACCCTGGCCGAACTGAAGGTGGGAGCTGTCCTGATGCACACGCGCGGCCGGCCGAACGAGTGGCGGAAGTTGCCACCGATTGGAGATCCAGTGCTGCTGGTCAAGCGCGAGTTGCGGCAGTGGGCGGAGGCGACAATACTTGCGGGAGTCAAACGCGATCACCTGGTGTTGGATCCAGGATTTGGGTTCGGGAAGAGATTCGAAGAGAATTTTCCGCTGCTGGCTCATTTTGCAGAGTTGCAGCAGATGGGATTTCCGCTGATGGCCGGAGTCTCGCGCAAATCGTTTATCGGGCGGTCGCTGGCGCGTGATGGCAGGGATGCAGCAGTGGAAGAACGCCTTTACGGGACTCTGGCCGCGGAAACAGCGCTAATCCTGAAAGGAGCGCACATCATCCGGACGCACGATGTGCGGTTTACGGTCGAGGCGGCGCGGGTGGTCGACGCGGTTGTGGGCAGCGGGGGATAAGGGAGGTCTGAGGTTAGAGGTCAGATTGACAAAGGTAAGAGACGAACGCTTCAAAGGTTCAGGGTTCCAAGGTTGTGATCCGCTCGCGCCGGGATCCAACGAGAAAACCGTAAAACCTTGAAACCCTACGACCTTGCAACCTGCTTTTTTAGGCGTGCGCGGTGGCCGGTATCGCAGCGGCAGTTTTGAGGCCAGGCAGTCGGATCTCAAATGCGGCTCCGCCTTCGGGACGATTGAAGCAGGTGATCTGCCCCTGGTGATCCTGGACGACTCCGTAGGTAGCGCTGAGCCCGAGGCCAGTTCCCTTGCCGACTGGCTTGGTGGTGTAGAACGGATCGAATACGCGCTCGGGATTGCGCAGTCCGGGGCCGCTATCGGCGAATTGCACAACCACGTCTTCCGAGTCTCGGGACAGCGAAATCTGGATGCGCCCGCCACCAATTTCCTGCAAAGCGTCGACTGCATTTTCGATGATCTGAACAAAGGCTTGCAGCAATTGGTTGGCGTTGCCGAGGACGCGCGGCACCGGGCCCACACTCTCCACCGTTAGGGTGATGTTGCGGTTTTCAAGTTTGAATCCTTCCATTTGAACCGCGCGCTGCAAAAGAGGCCTGAGTTCGAGAGGAGTTTTTTCTCCCGGAGTCTGCTGGGCAAAACTCAGTAGATCGTTGACCAGTTCACGCGTGCGCCGGGCCTGCTGTCCGATCTTCTGCGCATTCGCCAATTGCTCGCAATTGAGATTGCTGCTGGCGGCCATGAGTTCAGAACTACCCAGGATGGCCGAGAGCGGGTGCTCGAGCTCATTGGCGGCGAGCGCGACCAGTTCTCCGAGCGAGGCAAGCTTGGCCTGTTGAACGGCGCGACCTTGCAGCCGTTCGAGATTATCGAAGCTCTTGCGCGAACGATTGAGCAAGTCTACGAGGCGCTGGTCAAGCAAGTATTGTTTGAGAAAAACAAACAAGGCCAGAACCGCAACGCCTCCCATGGCCACGGCGAAACGAATTTGGCGGAGATAGGATGGATCATAGCCTACGAACAACGCCATATATCCCATGACCGGGAGCGACAGCAGGGCCAGTTGTGCGAGGACGGGGGCAACCGCGCCGCGGGCACGGGGGATCAAAGGACTGATCTCGGTCTCCCGCAGCGAGCGTCGTCCGATGACAGCCAACCCAAGGAACCCGAGCAGAGCCGCAACGAAGGGAATATCGTAAACACCGCCGGAGCGGTAAGTGCCGCGTGCAATGGCGGCGTTCATTGCCTCCGAGGCAAGACAGTAGAGAACGCTGGCAGCGAAAATACCGCCGTAGAGTTTGCGCCAGGAGCCTGAACTGGAAAAGTAGGCGGATCCGGCCACGCCGATCAGCACCAAACCTTCGACGACGTAGAGCAAGTCCCACCGCAGCGTGTAAACCAGTTTGTCGGTGACGACGTATTCCTGCGGAAAAACGAAGTAGGCGTAGACCACGATCCACCACACAACGAGAATTAGAACATTGAGCGCGCTGGGGAGCATCCCCTCGTTTCTATCTGCTTCGTGCGGGCGGATCGCGACCGCTGCCATCATCGGGACGACATGCAGGAAGAGCACAATGTCGCCGATAAAAGGGTCGGGGAGTGGTTTGCGAGCTATCACTTCAAACCAGGTCCAGCAGGCCTGATTGAAGCACCACATGGCCATACTGGCGGTCATCAGGCCCCAGAACAGGCGGGTGTGGCCCCGGCTGTCGAGGGCGTTCTTGGCGGAGAGCGCGAAAGCGGCGGCCAGCAACGCGAGCGGGACCAGATCCCCCATGGCGACGCGAAACGTTTCACTCGGAAACACCGCCGGGACCAGGGCAAAAACCGCCAGAAGCCAGATCGCGCAAACGAGCAACGAGATGGGGCGCAGAGACACTGTCTGTAATCTTATGATTTTGGCACCGTTATGTTGAGGTCACGACGGGATTACCAGCGGTTACTGGGGTAATGCCGTTGTCTTGTGATCGACATCACAATGGGGTGTGATCAGACCGACCATGGGCAGCCGGCCAACGGCTGCTAGAATTCCGGGTATGGCATTCCCCGTTAGTCGTCTTCGCCGCTTGCGGCGGACCGAAACCCTCCGTTCCATGGTCCGCGAGACCCGCCTTACGCCGGAGGCCTTCGTCTATCCCCTGTTTGTCTGTCCCGGGATCGGCGTTCGCAAGGAAGTCCGCTCGATGCCAGGGGTCTTCAATCTTTCGGTAGATGAGGCGGTCAAAGAAGTGCGCGAAGCGCGCGGACTGGGCGTTCTGTCGGTGATTCTGTTTGGGCTTCCCGAAAAGAAAGATGAAGCGGCTACGGGCGCATGGGCCGAAGACGGCATCGTGCAAAAGGCGGCACGCGCCATCAAGAGGGAGGTCCGGGACGTGGTGGTAATGGGCGATGTTTGCCTGTGCGAATACATGTCGCACGGGCATTGTGGGATCGTGAAAGCGGATCCCCAATCGCTGGGCGCAGCGGCAGCCGCACCGCCAGCGACCACGGAATACGAGATTGTGAATGACGCGAGCCTCGAGTTGCTGGCCCGCACTTCGGTTTCGCAGGCACGGGCCGGAGTCGATATCATTGCGCCCTCGGACATGATGGATGGGCGGGTGGGCGCGATCCGCGCGGCGCTCGATAAAGCAGGTTTTGAAAACATCCCAATCCTTTCCTACGCGGCGAAGTTCGCGTCGGGTTTCTATGGTCCATTCCGCGAGGCGGCGGATTCGACCCCGCAATTTGGGGATCGGCGCTCCTACCAGATGGATCCCGCAAATATTCGGGAGGCGATGCGGGAGATTGCGCTGGACGTTGAAGAGGGCGCGGACATGATCATGGTGAAGCCCGCGATGCCCTACCTGGACGTAATCGCAGCAGCCCGCGAGCGATTTGATCTGCCACTGGCCGCTTAC
>JBAQJU010000373.1:0-3018 GCA_049300475.1 Terriglobales bacterium
CGATTCCGATCACTTCGTACACAATCACCTCGCCAGCGTCGCTCCGCTCCGACCACCTGATCGGAATCAACCGGAACGCTGATCGGCATCACCCCGGAACCCTGATCGCTTTCCCCGGAATACGCACACATCGTATGGTTTGAAGAGTCCGCACATTTCCCTTTCTATGAGGAGCCGGAAGCCTTTGCACGGGCAATGCGAGGCGTGCTCACAGCAACCAGCCCCACAACGTGACTGACCTGGCCTCGCTGGCAGCACAAGGCTGGCTCCGTAAGGAGTAGGTCAAGATTCACCGGGAGAAGCGTAAGATGCGGGACAGAGGCCTAAATCGTAAATTTCGGCAGGAGGTTTTATGAAACTTTCAGTCGTAGCGGGTTTGATGCTCTGTAGCGTGCTTCTGTTTGCTCAGAGCGTTAAGGCCCAAGAAACTCCCAAAGTTCATAGCATGACCGGCTGTTTGAAGGCAGGACCCACACCCGGTTCGTACATGCTCACTGATCTGGCAAAGGGACCGAAGACGGTGGGAATTGTGTCGTCGACTGCGAACCTGGCCCCACACGTCGGCCATAAGGTGGAAATCACCGGCACGGCAGTTTCCGAGGAAGAAGCGATGAAGGAAAACAAGGACGTGCCGAAGGCCCCACACTATATGAAGGTGACCGCGATGAAACATATCTCGACCACCTGCCCCTAAAAGCAACGTGCAATTTTTGGAGACCCTTTGCTCTCCCATACGGACAGGGTCCAGAATCGCTTCGAAAGCGGGCGGGCGAGAAACGTATATCGCGACGGCGCTGGGTCCGCACCCCTATCTGTGCCCGCATCACGTGAGGCTCGAAGGCCTGATAAGATGAGAATTTCGCCACCAGTTTACCCATAAGGCGAAAATATCTTCATGACACTTTGAGAGTCGATTCATGAGCAACCGCTAGTGCTGCCACAGGTCATGCACCGATAGCAGGAGCCGTTCCTCACCATCAGTGCGCCGCAGAATTGGCACGGAGGCGCATCTCCCAACTCTACGACCTGCCCCAAGCCCTCGACTACGCTGGTCACCTCACGCTGCAGCTGGGCCAGCCTCGGCAAGTCAAACAGAAGCCCCTGCTCCCCTTTCAGGAAGCGCAGCTCGAGCCAGCGGAATAAATAGTCCATTAGTGACTTGGCGTAGCCAATCTTTGGATTGCCCGACCAACCGCTGGGCTCAAACCGTGTGTGGCTGAACTTGTCGCACAGGACCCGCAACGGGACGCCGTACTGTAGCGCCAGGGACACGGCTGTTGCGAAAGAATCCATGAGTCCTGAGACTGTCGAGCCTTCCTTCGCCATCCTGATGAATAGTTCGCCTGGCAGACCATCCTCGTATAAACCAACTGTGACGTAGCCTTCCTGACCGCCCACAGAGAAGTGATGGGTCAAGCTGTGTCGCTCGTCCGGCAAACGTCGCCTCACTGCTGGAGGGCCATCCGCGCCCGCGGCACGCGTACCGGTTGGGTCTTCTGACCCATTGCTCCCCCCTTCTTTGCTTGCGTTCAGGGAATGCTCTTCGCTGTGCTTGACGATTGCGATTTCCTTTGCTGCTGACATCACAAACCCTAACCTTCCTGCTCCCCGCCTTCTTCGGAACCGCTGGCCGATTGAGACTCCCTGTTCGGGTCTGTCTCATCGCCGGCGTCGTGTCTTTTGTATGTTCCTCTCACCGACAGTAGTTCAGCATGACTTGGCGGAAAGACATAGTTCTGGACGAACCAAAGTGCCTCGTAGATGAGCCGGCGGCTCACGACAGCACGGCCGTGCTCCTTCACGAACTGACAGAAATCATCGGCATGGATGATGTTAGCTTTCGTGCCGGCAGTGGCGAGAGTGCGGGACTTGAGCCAGCCCAGGTCGATCCATTTTTGTATTTCGTCGGGGCGGGTGTGCAATGCCCGAGAGAGTGAGAACTTGGTGAACCATTCCCGTCCGGTTTTGCCGGCGATGCCGAGCCGGTGCAACATCGAGCGCACGGACCCCGCGGGCCGCCGCAGGAGTTTCGCGGCCTCTTCTACCGGCATCGCGATGATCAGATCCAGAAGGCGTTGTTGTTCAGGCTTTGTCCATTCGCGATACGCTCGTTTTTGATTTACGCCAAGCTCGCGCAGGAAACGTAAACAGGCGTCTCGTGGGTTTCCAGAAATCGCAACAAGCTTCGTGACCAGCATTCGCCGGCCGGTCTCATTGTGCTCCTGGCTCCTGCTGGTTCGCTCTTTGTATTCCCTGGCCAGTTCTCTTGCTTCTTTAGGCCAGCGGAACATACGGCGCTTATGGACACCGTCGGCTTCGCCCATACTGCTGCCTTCCGGGGGCTGGGTCCTGATGGCAGTTAATGTCCCAGGTCCGTGTACAACGCACTTGTCTCTACGCCTCCGGAATACCTCCTCTCCTGCTGCAAAAGTGCATGCGCCGATTGGCTTCGGAACATGCTGGGCGACGAAGGTGGCGGGTGGAACTAGTCCACACCTGAGCCAAGTGGTGGCGGCCAGCGTACATCGATAGTCCCGCCGCTTTCCAAAAACTTTTTTCTGCAGGAATTCGTGCAGGTGGCCATCTTAGGTGCAGAGAACCGGCCCGTGTGCCCGAGCTTTCGCCTAAGGACGAAACGTGCTGAGCGCCAAACACTTGACACAGGCGTCCGCCCAATTTCTGGGCGATATGGGCCGAAATCCAGCTATGGACGCGGAGACTCGGGCTGCGTAGAAGAGAGATTTGTTGCAAGAAAAGTGACATTTTCTCCGCAACTAATGTGGTCGCAACCGGGTTTAACTCGTAAAAGCAAGTACCAGACCTAGGCGCTGCAGGCCCGTGGACTGAGGACTGCTAGCCGCCGGGCGGTTGTTATGCCAGCCATCCCCGAGCCGCGCCCCCAACGAGAGAAAGATATATCCCTGTGTGGCGACTATTGCTCTCGTCCGAGTAGCCCACCTTCGTCTGAACTGTTTGGTCGTCCCACATATGTGACGCTATGCGATGAAATTTCGTGGC
>JBAQJU010000374.1:0-8956 GCA_049300475.1 Terriglobales bacterium
CGGTTACCCTCCCCACTCGCCGTTCGCCGCTAAAATAGAAAGCGCCTAAGGACCGCTCTCTATGGACAAGTTCGTAATCCGCGGCGGCGAACCACTCCTCGGCACCGTCCGCGTCAGCGGCGCGAAAAATGCCGCGCTGCCCTGCATGGCCGCCGCCCTGCTTACCGACGAACCTGTCATCCTCGAAAACATCCCGCAGGTGCGCGATATCGAAACCACGCGCAAGCTGCTGGCTGCCATGGGAGCCGAAGTCGAACTCGGCTACGGACGCGCTCACCATCGCACCACCATCTGCGCGAAGAATCTGGCCAGCCCCGAGGCGTCGTATGAATTGGTTAAAACCATGCGCGCCTCCACGCTGGTGCTCGGGCCGCTGGTCGCCCGTTGCGGACGCGCCCGTGTCTCGCTTCCCGGCGGGTGCGCGATCGGTGCACGCCCGATCGATCTGCACATCAAAGGCCTCGAGCGGCTGGGCGCGAAGATCACGCAGGAACACGGCTACGTCGAAGCCACAACTGATCGTCTTCAGGGGGCGGAAATTGCCTTCGACAAAATTACCGTAACCGGCACCGAGGATCTGCTGATGGCGGCCACGCTCGCGGAGGGCGAAACGGTAATGCAGAACTGTGCACGCGAGCCCGAAGTGGCGGATCTGGCTGCGTTGCTCAATGCCATGGGCGCGAAAATTGAGGGGGCCGGAACTTCCACCATTCGGGTCAAGGGCGTCAACAAACTTCACGGCGCCCGGCACCGCATCATCCCCGACCGCATCGAGGCGGGAACGTTCATCATTGCCGGCGCTCTGACGGGTGGCGACCTCAACGTAACTGGATGCGATCCGGAGCACCTCACTGTGATCCTGCAGAAGATTCAAGAGACCGGCGTGAAAACCGCCTTGAAATCTGACTCCGTGCGGGTCATGGGCGACCATCCGCTCCAGGCCGCCGACATGAACACCGAAGAATACCCTGGCTTCCCAACGGACATGCAGGCACAGTACATGGCACTGGCGACGCAAGCTGAGGGCACGTCGATTGTGGTGGAGAATATTTTCGAAAACCGCTTCATGCACGCGCAGGAATTAGTCCGCATGGGCGCGAATATTAAGATTGAAGGCCGCCGCGCCGTCGTCCGAGGCAAGACTCCGCTGAGTGCCGCGGCCGTGCTCGCTTCCGACCTGCGCGCGTCGGCCTCACTGGTACTCGCCGCTCTAGTGGCGAATGGCGAGACCATTATCGATCGCGTCTACCACATCGATCGAGGCTACGAAAACATCGAAGAAAAACTGAAAGGCGTGGGAGCCGAGATCCGCCGGGTGGGCGACATCTTTCCCAAACGCCGCGCGCAGGGAATTTAGCCCTTTGCTCTTGTGGTAACGGGGCTCCGCCCCGTTTGCGCGGCAGAGCCCTCGCCACCACACAGGCCACCACCACAAGCCGTTATCCGGTGACTACAGGTAACGATCGTAACCTTCAGAATACCGACTCCATCGGACTATGATCGCAACTGTTAGTGCGTAGCACGCGCCTCCGCGCCGGTGCGTTCAGGCCATCCCCCGCAGGTTTGCGATCATGAACTCAGTCTCCCAATCCGCGACCAGCCCTGCAATGCTGATCCGCTATCTGGCAGTGGGCACCTGCAATACAGCTTTTGGCTATGGCTGCTTTGCCCTGTTCACAATGTTACTAACCCCGCTCATCGCCTACGGATACGTTCTGGCGAGTCTACTCGCCAATCTGTTCGCCATCACGTTCGCTTTTCTGGGATATAAGTGGTTTGTTTTCAGGACCCACGGCCACTACCTTAAAGAATGGGTCCGCTGCATCGGCGTCTACACTGCCAGCATCTTGCTTTCTGCCGCTGCGCTTCCCGTGCTCGTGCCAATCATTCAGCATCGGACTGGCAACCCTCATAGCGCCCCCTACATTGCCGGTGCGATCGTGCTGGTAGCTTCCCTTGCCTTCAGCTTCTTCGGACATCGCCATATCTCCTTCGCTCGACCGAAACCATCCCCACAATCGGCGCGCTAACTAACCGGGCACTTTGTCCTGTTGGAAAGCCTTGCGGTGACTTCCGTAATCCTGCCTTCGGCGCATCCCTGTGGGATAACTGAAATGCGGGTCGCGTTCAGAACTTGCGCCCACAAGCACCCAGGAAACATAAAGCGTCGGCTCGTCCAATTTCATTAGGTCGTTGTTCGGACGTTTGTCAGATGCTTTCAGGACCCAGATATGAAAGTAGTCGTACTGTGCGGTGGATTAGGCACCCGTCTTCGGGAGGAGACGGAATTCCGTCCCAAGCCGATGGTCGAGATCGGCGGCCGCCCCATCCTGTGGCACATCATGAAAATGTATGCCCACTACGGAATGCGCGAGTTCATTCTTTGCCTCGGCTACCGCGGCAACATGATCAAGGATTACTTCCTGAATTACGAAGCCATGAACAATGACTTCCGCATTTCCCTGGGCCGCAAATCGCATATCGAATTCATGGGCGCGCACCAGGAGCAGGACTTCACCGTAACTCTCGCCGATACCGGCCTTGAAACCATGACGGGCGGCCGCTTGCAGCGCGTAGCTCGCTACCTGGCGGACGACGACACCTTTCTACTCACCTACGGCGACGGGCTCAGCGACGTCAACATTCGCGATCTGGTCGCATTCCACAAAAGTCACGGCAAGGCCGCGACCGTCACGTCCGTTCCGCCCATCTCCCGCTTCGGAGTACTGGAGGCCGATGCCCACGGAAAAGTTGAGCGCTTCGCCGAAAAGCCCAGAGCCAACGGCCTGATCAGTGCGGGCTTTTTCGTTCTTAACCGCCGCATCTTCGACTACCTCACCGGTCCCGACTGCATCCTCGAGCGCGAACCGCTGGAACGTCTGTCACGGGAAGGTCAGCTCATGGCCTATCGCCATGATGGGTTTTTCTTCGCCATGGACACTTATCGCGAATACCAGCACTTGAACGAACTCTGGGCCAGTGAAAAAACCCCTTGGAAAGTTTGGGCGGATGAAGGCGCTCGGAATCAAGGGAGCATGGCTGCAGCGAAGAAGGCAGGGGCCCAATGAACGCATTCTGGAGAGATCGCTCTGTTCTGGTGACCGGCGCCACCGGCCTGCTCGGATCATGGTTGGTGCCCAAGCTCAGCGACGCCGGTGCGAATGTCGTTTGCCTAGTGCGCGACTGGGTTCCTCAAAGCGACTTAGTACGCACCCGCCGGATCGAGCAAGTCAATACGGTTCGCGGAGACGTCTGCGATCGTGACCTGATCGAGCGTGCGCTCGGCGAATATGAAGTGGAAGTTGTGTTCCATCTTGCGGCGCAAACCATTGTCGGCATCGCGAATCGCAATCCTCTCTCCACCTTCGCCACCAACATTGGCGGCACCTGGAACATTCTGGAAGCTTGCCGGCGATCGCCCCGGGTCAGGTCGATTGTCGTGGCGTCCTCCGACAAGGCCTATGGCGAACAGGAACATCTTCCCTACGACGAGACCATGCCGCTGCAGGGCCGCCATCCCTACGATGTGAGCAAGTCCTGCGCCGACCTGATCGCGCAGACCTACGCCGCCAGCTACGATCTGCCCGTCGCCATTACGCGCTGTGGAAATTTCTACGGCGGTGGTGACCTGAACTGGAACCGCGTCGTCCCCGGCACCATTCGCTCCATCCTTCGCGGAGAGCGGCCGGTCGTGCGTTCCGACGGCAAGTTTGTCCGCGACTATTTCTACATTGAAGACGGCGCGGCCGCGTACATGCTGCTGGCGGAGCGCCTTGCTTCCTATTCGGCGTTGCGCGGGCAAGCCTTTAACTTCTCGAACGAGAGCCAGGTCAGCGTTCTGGAGATGGTTGAGCTCATCCTGCAGAAACTGAATTCCTCCTTGTGTCCCGAAATTCTGAATCAGGCCAGCAACGAGATCCGCCACCAATTCCTGAGCGCCGGCCGCGCGCGGACGACGCTCAACTGGCATCCCCAGTTCACGCTCGATACCGGACTTGACCGCACGCTTGCCTGGTATCGCGAGTTTCTCGGGACGCCCGCTGCCAGTGCGCAGGCAGCCAAAGGATAACCATTATGTTGAAAACCTCCGGCCAGCTTCGCGACGAAATTCGCGACCTTGTCAAGCAGTACTACGATGTCGCCCTGACTCCGCAGCCCTTCATGCCGGGCGAGAGTGATGTGCCGGTGTCGGGCAAGGTGTTCGATTCTTCCGAGCTGGAACATCTGGTGGAAGCCTCGCTCGATGGCTGGCTCACCACCGGCAGGTTTGCCGCCGAGTTCGAACGCGATTTTGCAGCCTTTATGGGTGTGCGCTGCGCGTCGCTGGTAAATTCGGGATCGTCGGCCAATCTGATTGCCCTCTCGTGCCTCACTTCTCCGTCGCTTGGTGATTGCAGATTGCAGGCCGGCGACGAAGTTATTACCGTTGCAGCCGGATTTCCAACAACTGTCAATCCAATTATTCAGAATGGCTTGGTGCCAGTGTTTGTCGACGTTCAACTTCCCACCTACGGCGTTGATGTAACGCAACTTGAGGCCGCCTTCTCCGAGCGCACCCGAGCGATCGTTCTCGCGCACACTTTGGGCAATCCCTTTGATCTCGATGCGGTCATGGCATTTGCCGACCAACATGATCTCTGGGTAATCGAAGACTGCTGCGACGCGGTCGGTTCCACCTATCGGGGCCGCTCGGTGGGAACCTTCGGACATCTTGCCACAACCAGCTTCTATCCGGCGCACCACATCACGATGGGCGAGGGCGGATGTGTGCTGACCCAGTCGCCGGCGCTGAAGAAATTGGTCGAGTCGTTTCGCGACTGGGGACGGGATTGCTGGTGCGACCCCGGTAAGTCGAACACCTGTGGCCGCCGCTTCGGATGGAAGCTAGGCGATCTGCCCGCTGGATATGATCACAAATACACGTACAGCCACATCGGCTACAACCTCAAAGCGACCGACATGCAAGCAGCCGTCGGCGTGGCGCAACTCAAGAAGCTGCCCGCATTCATGGCAGCACGCCGCGAGAACTTCGCCAAGCTTTACACGGCTCTGAGAGATCTCGACGACATTTTCCTTTTGCCGGAAGCCACGCCGTTTTCCAATCCTAGCTGGTTCGGATTCCCGCTCGCCGTGCGCGCGGATGCGCCCGTTACCCGCAACCAGGTGGTCCAGTTTCTGGAGTCGCGCAAGATCGCAACCCGTCTTCTGTTCGGAGGCAATCTGCTGCGCCAGCCGGCATACCGCGACATTCGCCGGCGCGTGATCGGCGATTTACCCAATACCGACTTTGTGATGAACAACGTTTTCTGGATCGGCCTGTACCCCGGCATTACCGAGCCGATGATCGATTACATGGCGGATATTTTCCATCAAATCCGGAAAGCTGCTGCCCACGGAGCATAGCCGGAACCACCGGCCTGAGTAATGATGACAAACCGACTCGCTGACGATCTCGACAACATCCTCGCTCGCACTGAGCCACTATGGAACGACCTGCGCGGCCAGCGCATCCTCATCACCGGGGCGACGGGCTTCTTTGGGTGCTGGTTGCTGGAAAGCTTCGCATGGGCAAATTGCCGCCTGAATCTTGGCGCACATGCCGTTGCGCTGTCGCGAAATCCGGAAACACTCGCGCAAAAAGCGCCCCATCTGGCTGCCGATTCTTCGATCACCTTTCATCCCGCCGACGTTCGGCACGCCGAATTTCCGCAAGGCCAGTTTTCTCACATGATTCACGCGGCCACCGAGGCCAGTGCAAAGCTGAATGGTGATGCCCCGCTCGTCATGTTCGACACGATTGTCGAAGGCACGCGGCGCGCGCTTCAGTTCTCCCTCGCGCACTCCGTCGGACGATTTCTTTTCGTCAGCTCTGGTGCAGTCTATGGAAGCCAGGCCTCGCACCTGACGCACGTGAACGAGTCGTTCGCGGGCGGACCCGATCCTGTTGACCGCGCCTCCGCCTATGCCGAAGGGAAGCGTGCCGCTGAACTGCTCTGCGCGGTTACTGCGTCCCCAAGTCTCGAAACCACGGTCGCGCGCTGTTTCGCCTTTGTCGGTCCCTACATGCAGCTCGACGCGCATTTCGCCATCGGCAACTTTATTGCGGATGCGCTCGGCGCGGGGCCCATCCGCGTCAAGGGTGACGGTTCTCCATTCCGCTCATATCTCTATGCGTCCGATCTGGCCGTCTGGCTCTGGACCATGCTCTTCAAAGGACGTTCCGGCCGGGCTTACAACGTGGGCTCTGAAGATGCCTTGAGCATTGCCGCGGTGGCCCACGAAGTTGCGGCCGCCGTGCCCCACAAGATCGCAGTCAAAATTGCCGGCACTCAATCACCCGGGGCAACGGCCCACCGCTATGTGCCTTCCACCGCGCGCGCCCGGGCCGAGCTGGGGCTACACGCAGAAGTGCCGTTGCGAGACGCGATTCGCCGCACCTACGAATGGTTTTCAGCCGAAGCATCCTGCGAACAGCGACTGACGCAAAAAGCGCCCGCGCGAGGACAACATGCCTAGCGCAGCCAATCACCCTGCGAACAGACAGCCCCTCCCGGCAACCCTGTCGGGTTCGCACGCGGAGGCTCGCCGGATATGAAGCTCTCCGACTACATTGTCGAGCGACTGGCGGAGTGGAACGTCGGCCACATTTTCCTCGTGACGGGCGGCGGCGCCATGCACCTCAACGACTCCATCGGCAAACAGACTCGCGTTCAATACGTCTGCAATCATCACGAACAGGCGTCAGCGATGGCCGCGGAAGCCTATGCCCGCGTCAGTGGCCGGCCCGGCGTGGTCAACGTCACCACCGGTCCGGGCGGCATCAATGCACTCAACGGCGTCTTTGGCGCATGGACCGACTCCGTTCCCATGCTCGTCATTTCGGGCCAGGTAAAGCGCGAAACCTGCATGCGCTCTCGCGGTCTCACGGGATTACGCCAACTCGGGGACCAGGAGGCCGACATCATCGCCATGGTGGGCGGCATCACCAAGTATGCAGCCTTCATCGATGATCCCCAGTCTATCCGCTATCACCTCGAGCGCGCCTGGCACGTGGCGCAAACTGGCCGTCCGGGGCCGTGCTGGATTGATGTTCCCGTGGATGTGCAGGCCGCGTCCATCGATCCTGAAAGCCTTCGCGCGTACGATCCAGCCGAAGACGTCACCCAGAAGGACGTCTCACCGGACTGCTCCCAGCTTTCTTCTCCGTGCCGCGAGATCCTCAACCGCATTCGCAGCGCCAAGCGTCCCGTGATCCTCGTTGGCACCGGCGTTCGGGCCGCTCAGGCGGTCGAAGAACTTGACTCTCTCATCCACCGCCTCGGCGTGCCGGTAAGCACCGCATGGACCCACGACCTGATCGCTTCCGATGATCCGCTCTTCTGTGGACGCCAGGGGACGATTGGCGATCGGGCGGGTAATTTCACGGTGCAAAACGCCGATCTCTTACTAGTCCTGGGATCGCGGCTCAATATCCGCCAGACCAGTTATAACTGGCAATCCTTTGCGCCTCGCGCCTTCAAAATCCAGGTTGACATCGATCCTGCCGAGTTCACTAAGCCGACCGTGCAACCGGATATGCCAGTACTCTGCCACTTGAGGCCATTGTTGCAAGAAATGCTCCGCGAGTGCGACCGTCTCCAATATCGTCCTGGACGCCACGATCCCTGGCTTGCCTGGTGCCGCGAGCGCATGCGCCGCTACCCGGTAGTCCAGGAACATCATCGCCAATCGGGCCCGCCTCTGAACCCTTACTACTTCATCGAGCAACTCTCGGCGCGGCTGGCCGCGGACGACATCATCGTTTGCGGCAACGCAACCGCCTGCATCGTGCCGTTCCAGACACTGTGCCTGCACAAAGGCCAACGCCTGATCTCCAATTCCGGCTCTGCCTCAATGGGCTACGATCTCCCCGCCGCCATCGGAGCAGCCTTCGCCCGGCCCAGCAAACGCGTTGTCTGCATAGCCGGGGACGGCAGCATCCAGATGAATATCCAGGAATTACAAACTATTGTTCATCACCACTTACCGATCAAGATTTTTGTCTTGAATAACTCTGGCTATCTCTCTATGCGCATGACGCAATCCGGTTTTTTCGGGCGCCTTACCGGGGAAAGTCCGAATACCGGCACGTCCTTTCCCAACATGGTCAAGGTTGGATGCGCTTATGGCATTCCGTCGCTGCGGATGGACCGGGAATCGCAGCTCTCGCAGATTGACCAGGCGCTGGCCGCGGAAGGTCCGTCGCTGATCGATGTAGTTCTCGATCCGAATCAGGAGTTCGAACCACGATCGAAGGCGCGGCAACTAGCGGATGGTCGGATCGTCTCACCCAAACTAGAGGACATGTACCCATTCCTGGATCCGATTGAACTAATGGACAACGTGGCCAAGGAATAAGGACAGTATCATCCGAATTAACAGCAGTTTTTGTCAGTGAAAGGCGCGACAACAACGAATACTATGACCGGCAACGATATCTTTGACGAGCTTTTTGTCCTCGAATTGGCCAACAATCACCTGGGCGACCTGCAACGCGGATTGAAGATCATCAGTAACTACGCTCAGGTCGTGCGCTTCAACAATGTCCGGGCTGCAATCAAGTTACAGTTTCGCGATGTCGACTCATTCATTCACAAGGATTTTCGCCAGCGCGACGACATCCGCTACATCAAGAAAACGCTCGATACCCGCCTTCGTCCTGAGGATTTCGCAACCATGGTGCAGGCCATACGCGAAGCCAGTTGCATTCCCCTGGCGACTCCGTTCGACGAGAGCTCCGTCGATTTCTGCTGCAAGCTGGGCATTCCCATCCTCAAAATTGCCAGCTCCGACTGCAACGACTGGATTCTGATCGAGAAGATAGCCAAGACCAAGAAACCGGTCATTGTGTCCACCGGCGGCTCGTCGCTTAAAGATATCGACGACTTAGTGACTTTTTTCGACAACCGGCATATCC
>JBAQJU010000375.1:0-19203 GCA_049300475.1 Terriglobales bacterium
TTTCCGTGCCGACAATCGTCGGCCACTTCGATAGATCTAACGCTTGAATGTGGGGCGAAAATACCGGATACAAAACAGCCGTCATCGCGACCACGAGAATGATCTTCACACGGGGCGGGATCACTGCGTTGCTGAAGAACGGGGCAAACAGCATCAGGCCCGACACACGAAGGCCGATGATCATGACTGCGCCGAGAATCTGCGGTAGAGGTATATCCATGCTTATGTCAGCGTATGTAGGGATGAAAATCCGAAAGCAGTTGCAGCGTAAAGTGGCACATCTGTTTCCACATCCAGGGCATCATGACAAAGACTGCCGCGCCGACCGTCAGCAGGCGCGGCACCGCCGAAATTGTCGTTTCCTGTAATGAGGTGAGCACCTGAAAAATGTTGATCACTAAACTGACGGTGACTGCGAGGGCAAGAATCGGAGCAGCGATCATGAACACCTCCTTCATCGTCATGCGCCCAAGATCAACCACCAGTTCAGTAGGCATGGTTAGTTAAAAGCTCCTAGTGAAAGCTCCTCATGAGAGATCCGACTAATAGGTTCCAGCCATCGACCATCACAAATAGCAACAGCTTTAACGGTGTAGAAATAACTACGGGCGGCAGTTGCAGCATCCCGACCGACGTGGAAATCGAGGCAACAATCATGTCGATTGCCAGGAAGGGCAAAAACAAAACAGTCCCGATTTGAAAGCCGGTTCTCAGTTCAGACAAAATGTAGGCAGGCATAACCACTCTCATGGAGAGGTCACTTGGACTTGCGGGCCGTGGTTCCTTCGATAATTCCACGAAGAGCGCTACATCCTTCTCGCGAACGTAGTGCAGCATGAACTCGCGCACCGGCGCTTCTCCGCGCTCCACGGCCTGGAATGCGGTTATCTGCCCGCTCTGCAATGGTGCGACGGACGTTTGGTAAACATCGGCTGCCACCGGTTGCATGAGAAAAAACGTGAGGACAAGAGACAAGCCAATCAGCGTCTGGTTGGTGGGCGTGGTTTGGAGTCCAAGAGCCTGGCGCAGAAAGTGAAACACAATCAGCAGACGCGCAAACGGCGTCATGCAGAGCAGCAGGGAAGGGATCAACGTCAGGAAGGTTAGCAGGACGATGATCGTCCACGGAGCCCCGCTTCCAACGCCGCTGATCCGTATTTCATTCGCGCCTGCGCGCGAAGGCAATTTTCCTGCCGAAGAGAGTAAAAGCCCAAACAGTGGGGTGGGCAGCGCGCTGGCTACACTTTGTAGTGACCCGGCTTGTTGAGGAACCTGGGCTGCCGTCGTGCTGACACCGCTCAGCAGCAACAATAGAGGAATCACGACCCTCAAGAACCGATGGAGGGAGGTACTCATGCCTACACGTTCACCTCGGCAATGCGGCTATGCAGCACGCTTGAAAATTCGGCGGGCTTGTCCAGTTGAGCCAGCAATGAAACGGAATTTAACGCTCCACCCACCAGAAACTGCTTATCATCTACCTGAATCACGGCAACGAATCGTTTCTCGCCCAGGGGAACCGTTTCGCAGACTCGCAACCTTCTCCGGTTTTGGCGGACACGTACTTGCGGGACCCGCGCCCACATCTCCCTGAGGAAGTTGAGCAGAAAGTCGGCGCTGCGAAAGATTGTCCTTGTAAAGGCGGCCCGCGCTCTCTTTGGCGCCAGCGGGTCGTCCATTAGGTCAAGTTGCGGTCTCGATAGTGAGGATGCTTCTGAATTCATAGTATTGATCCGGGTGGTCATGCCAACTCCGTGATGCGTGCCGCCAGGCTGTCTCCGATCATCTCGAACTGAATCCAGGCAATCAGACGACTATTGACGCGGAGTGGGATATCTTCCGTAGTGCGAATCCCCGTAGCCACGACCGAGTCTTTGCGCAATCGCAAGAGGGCCCCAAGCGTGAATGCACTGACTGGAATCTCCAATGAGAGGCGGCAGGGCAACCAGCCGAAACGTTCCGCAGCGTCTTTGGTGCCTCGATTAGCCTCGTCTGGCCCTTGTTCTTTTTCTTCTCGTTGTGCTTCTATCGCCATCCCGATCTTTCTTGTGTCCTAACCCAGCTGGAAAAATCTCGCGGCCCAGCACTTCGTTAGATTGAAGTGCTCGAGCCGACAAAAGCTCTAGCCATTACGAACCAATGTCGCGCACGTGGCCTGTTTAGATGGGCCACGGCTCACACAGGAGAATGCAATTGGGAGACCTAGCAGCAGGCAGAGAAGGTTGCGTCCGCGGATGGGGCGCACCGTGTAGTGACAACGACTTAGAAGAAAGATGGTTACGTGCGGACACTGGCCACAAAGTGGACGCCGATTAGAGCGAAAGTAGAAACGGTGGCCCGCGGGCGTGGGTGTTCGCCGCGCCCGCGGGGCCTCTAATCAGGTGCTCACTCTAGCCGTTAGTTGCCCGGCTGTGCCTGCAAGTTGGTGGTCGTGTTGTCGACGGAATCGAGTGTCGTAATCATTCGGGCGTTGGCCTCAAATCCCCGTTGAATGACGATCAGCCTCGTGAATTCCGTAGAAATGTCGACGTTCGACATTTCGAGCGCTCCGCCGGTCAGGCTGCCGCGTCCTCCAGCATTGGGAATGCCGGAGACTGCGGCGCCCGATGCCAAAGTTGGGGTATAGGCATTTCCACCCACGTCGTTCAATCCCTGCGTATCCGCGAAACTTGCCAGTGCAACTTGGCCAAGCGCCTGGGTTTGCCCGTTGGTGAAAGTGCCTTCGATCGTGCCATCGCTCTGGACCGAGTAGCTCTGTAGCGTGCCGGCGATGTACCCGTTTTGGGTCTGCGTCGTTGTCGTGCTCGTCCCGGCGACCTGGGTGATCAGCGAATTGCCGTTGCTGTCGGTGAGGTTCCAATTGACGTTCATGGTCGCTGCGCCATCGGCCAGGCCGGGGACGTTGATGGTCACGGGGCTCGCCGGCGCGGTTAAATTGCCGTTGCTGTCAAACGTCATCGTGCCGGTTGCCACGGTTGTCGGATTGCCAGTGCCCCCAGTGTCGGCGGCCGGTAACGTAACCTGATAAGTCCAGGTATTGGGAGCCGTCTCGGTAAAGTTGAACGTTAAAATGTGTGAAGCGCCCAGCGAGTCGAAGACCTGCAACTGGTCGGAATAAATCGTTCCCACCGGCGCAGTCGCATCCAGGTTGGTTGTTTGCTGCGCGCTGGTTGTCGCGCTGGGCGGGTTCGTAAGGCTCGACCCCACATTCAGCGGGCTCAGCGCTGCTCCCGTATTTACAACTCCATTGACGGCAGGATAACCGAGCACATCGGCGCCGGTTGACGAAACCAGATCGCCTGCGCCGTTGACGCTGAAATCGCCCGACCGCGTGTAGGTTAGGACGCCGCTGGGACTCTGGGTGATGAAAAACCCGTTCCCGGTGATCGCTACGTTGGAAGCGACGCCCGTATCCTGCACGGTCCCGTCGGTAAACTGCGTTGCGATTGAGCCAATCTCGGTGCCGCTGCCCTCTTGAATTGGGTCTCCGGAACCGCTGGTCCCAAGATTCTGATAGAACATGCTTTCAAAATTTGCCTGCTGGTCCTTGAATCCAACCGTATTCAGATTGGCCAGGTCGTTGGAGATGATGTTCAGGGCGTCCGAGCTGGCCGTGAGGCCGGAGAGTGCGATCGAGAATGACGACATTAGTTTGCTCCTGTCAGAGATGGGATAGCCGACGAACTTGGTTGCGCTGAAGTTCCAGACATTCCAAAGGCTGTCTGGAGCGTTTGATTGATGGAAATCAGCTCATTTAACTGATTCATGTTCAACATCTGCCCTACCATTTGAATTGGATCCATCGGGGAAGTGGGATCCTGCGACTGAAGTTCTGTTACAAGAAGACTCAGAAACGTCTGCTCCGCACTATTCGCCGTCTGAGTTGGTGTCTGAGTCGCGGAATTATTCGAGGTTGCGGCGGTTCTCGATGTTGCGGCCACGTCCGGACTTAGAGCCGATGCTAACGGGTTGATCATCATTGCTTTTTCTCCTTTAACTTTGTATCTTGCCTACCTTGCGCTCCTCACATGTGTATATCCAGCTGTGTAGAGGGGATTTGCGATTCTGTAATGGACGTCACTCCGGGTAGAGTCTCCGATTCCGTTCGACCGGAGCTCGATCGCTGGGGCGTCTGCGCGATCTGCCGGTATGCCTGCCGGGAATCGGCCGACCCTCCGCCGGCCTGGTTGTTTAGAACTATGTTGGTTGCCGTCACCTGATGCGCTGAAAGTTTTTCTTGCAGGTGTGGCAGTTCGACGGCCAGCAGATTACGAAGCTCGCTGTGCTCTACCGAGATCTCGGCGCTGACCTGGTTATGAGCCATCGACGTCCGAATATCGACACTTCCCAATTCACCCGCTTGAAAGCCGACTCGAAGCTCCGCTTGACCAGCTCGCTCGACGAGCTTGGCGGATTGAAGAGCGGAGAGAGGGCTACCCTCCACTGCTTGTTGTTCAGATCCATCAACATCAGTTGGTTTGCTCGAGTGCAAGCTTGCTGCATTCGCGCGCACCCCAGAGTCCGTAAGAGCGGCCGTGGATGAATCTGTCGCCTTCGCGCTATCGGCACCCGACGTTTGTGCGCCAATGGCATTCGCAAAATTACTCTGACCAGAGCTTTGCTGGATTCCTTTACCGTCTGAATTGACCCCGGATGGCGCCGCTATGCTGCCCTCGTGCCTGACCCCGTGGTCGGATTTTCCGTCTCCTGAAGGCTGGGCAACTTTGCCGGATTCACTGGATGCCGATTCGGTCGAAGTCCCCACGCGCGTGTCTGCCTTCGTGGTATCAGCCCTTCCATTGTCGGTCTTGGGATTCGCGACCTTTGTGCTGTCGATCTTTGTCGTGTCGATCTTTGTAATGTCGTTCAACGACTGCGAGACTTTTGGAGCGTGATTCGCGTCGGCAGGAATGTCGGTGCCTTGCTTCGGCTGTTTGTGGATTCCAGATTCCGAAGAGATGTCGCGGTCAGTTGCGTGAATCGGAAATATGCCAACTGCCGCCTTTAAAGAACTTGGAGTAGAAGCCTGCGTTCCATCACTTGTGCCGGGCTTGGCGCCCGAGTTTGCGATCGCAGTTGCAAGCTCGCCATCAGAGTCCGCCGGGCGCGAGAATAATGCACTCGGTACCGTCCCACCGGGTACCGTGCCAGTATCGGCTTCCGATGAATTGGCCAGTTCGACGGTGGATGTCCCGTCCTCGAATGTTCCCAGAGCAGGATTCTCAGTAAGCAGCCCCGAGCTTGTCACTGGGAACTGAGAACCGAGGGCCGGCGACTGAAATAGAAATCCCGCGCTGTTCATCGACGGCGCGGCAACGCTGGATGCGTCCGCAGTTTGGGTTGGCGACGAACAGTAAACTGACGAACCATGATCTGACAAACCATGATCTGACGAAGCATTATCCGCCTCAAACGCGATTTGCCCGGTTGCGGCGAGCGGTATATCTCCTGCAGTGGGCACCACTATCGGGGCAACCGTTGTTTGTGCCACCTGCGGCTGCCGGGAATCTGTCGTGACTTGCGTATTAGAGGTTGAATGTTCTGAAGTGGAGTGTTCGCTGGCCGCCGGAGCCCTGCGGTTGTCCATTCTTATTGAAGTGTTTCCCTGGCCTTGCGATTCGCCGGTTGCAGCATGGGCCAAGAGCGGGTGCGACACGTCGGTAGCTTTCGCTAACTCGGAAGAGAATGAATCAACTGCCGCTTTGCCCGTAGCTGCCGTTTTCGACGAGACAGCCTGCAACTGAGTCGGGTTCTCGCTGATCGCCGGCATAACAGGTGACACAATTTCTCCCATTTGCAACACCAAAGGTGCACGCTGCCAGCCAAACATTCCGGATTAGAGAAATTTCCCAGATCGGCTCTACGAGGGGATGAATTAAAGAGTTTTGCGGATTGTGCCGATTAGAAAGCGGTCGTGTTTGCAGTGATGATGGTGAGCTAGGCATCATTTGCCCGGAAATGGGCAACCTTTGCCTATTGGGCCGGCTTCCGTCTGGACAGGAATAGATCGTCGATGGTGGCTTGTTCGGCTTTGGCCTGTTCCCGAGTGTAGTCCGCTCGCTTGCGAGTCCTCAGCTTTGCGAGTATTTCGCGATTGCGGCGTGACTCTTCATAGGCCTTGAAGAGTTCCTGGCGTTTGAGAGCCAGCTCAGTCTTTTGTTTTGCAAGCTCGTCCCGGTACCGCTCAACCGCAAGCTCCTGGTCAATAGCATCCTGCAGCTGTTTCGATCGCATCCCGCGGGCCAGCTCCTGTCCGCGGCGCTGCTCCTTCGCACCCCGGTCTTGTTCCGCCTCGTGGATCTGCGCTTCCAGTCGCGCAATCTCCTGTTGCACTTTCTCCAGGGCGACGAATTCACGCAATTCCAGCGCTTCTCGATACTTGAGTACGGCAGCGAGGGAAAATCGGAAGGCCATAATTAGCTGGGCAGTGCCATTAGCTGTTTTACGGTGGAATCGAGCACAGCCGTCTCGGTCGGACCTTGCCGCAAGAAGGTGTTGATTTGTGGCAATGCGCTGATGGCACGGTCCAGGGTTGGGTCAGAGCCCTTTTGATACGCTCCAATTTTGATGAGGTCTTCCGCTCGAGCGTAGGCCGCGAGGAGGGTACGAACTGCCCCCACTTTTTGGAGATGTTCCTGCGAACAAACACTTGGCATCAAGCGGCTCAGACTGTCCAGGATTGAAATCGGAGGGTAGTGGTTCGCCAGGCTCAGGTTACGATCCAAAACAACGTGGCCATCCAACAACGAACGGACCGTGTCGACAATGGGATCCTGTTGGTCGTCGCCCTCCATAAGGACCGTGTAGAAGGCGGTAATACTACCTCCCGCAAAACGGCCTGCCCGTTCGATGATCTTTGCCAGCATCGTCAGCACCGATGGCGTATATCCCTTGGCAGTCGGAGGCTCGCCCGCGGCTAACCCGATCTCACGCTGAGCCATGGCAAAGCGCGTAAGAGAATCGACGACCAGCAGAACGTTTTTGCCGAGCCCGCTGAAATATTCAGCCACGGCGGTAGCTGCCAGTGCGGCGCGGATACGTAGCAGGGGCGACTGGTCCGACGTAGAAACAATCACCACCGACCGGCGGCGTCCATCCTCGCCGAGGGTAGCCAGAAATTCCCCAACCTCGCGCCCGCGTTCGCCTACCAGCGCGAGCACGGTCAGGTCGGCGGCCGTACCGCGAGCCATCATTCCGATCAGAGTGCTCTTTCCAACGCCGCTTCCGCCGAAGATGCCAACACGTTGACCGCGTCCGCAGGTCAGAAAGGCGTCGACCGCCCTTATGCCGCATCCCAGGGGCTCGTCAATCCGAGTGCGGTCGAGCGCGGCTGGCGCCAGCACATCGACCGGAATGGATCTTACGGCAGGATACTCGCCCAGCGAATCCAGAGGCTGTCCCTTGGCGTCAATCACTCGACCCAGCAGCAGCGGACCAACTCGAAGAGACGGCCTGGCTCCGCAAGTGACCACCCGATCTCCGAAGCGTGTGCCATGAGGCTTATCCAGGCACATCGACAACACCTTGGAGCCGCGGAACGCTACAATCTCGCCGGGAAATATTTCATGGTCGGCATTCACGACTTCACACGAATCGCCCACGGAAGAGAAAGGACCGGAAGATTCCACCAGGCTTCCGACCACTTGCGTCACTCTCCCGCTCCATCGGACAGTGGAGCTGGAAGAAAGCCAATTCGTGCAGGAATGAAGTGCGCCGATTGTCATTTCACATCAGGCCGCTGTGCCAGCAGGTCGAAGAACCCGTATTCGACTTCTTTTAATTGCGCGTCCAAGCCCATTTCGGCGATCCCAAGCTCGGTCTCAATCCTGCACGCGTTGGGTTCCAGGCTGGGATCCTCGAGAATCTCCACGTCAGGATTGGTATTGAAATAATGTCTCCAACTAAAGGCGTCTTCTGGCCGAATTCGCACGATCGCCCGGGTCCCTTGCTGCATTCTTTCCAGCATGACTTTGACCAGTCCGGCGACCACCATTCGATCCACTTGAGCTTCGCGGTGGAGAATTTTTCCGGCGATTGCCAGAGCGAGGTGAACGAGTTGCCCCTCGACCTTCGAATAATATGTCGTCCGCTCTTGTTGGAAGGCGAAGAGCGCGTCGCTCACCAGGTTTCGCTGCCCGGCAAGACTCTCTTCGAACGCCTTGCGCGCTTGTTTCTCTCCCTCGCGAAAACCGTCGGCCCGAGCCTCGGATAGCAACCGGGACAACTCCTGCTCGCTGATGCGGGGCAGATTGTCGGCTTGTCCAGCCCCATACCCAAACGCTGCAGAGGGATTCCCGCCCTCGGTGGGCGCTCCACCGGAACCCGGAGTCTGGTAGACAAATTCCTCGACGCTCTCCCGCGCCGGTGCCGTGCCAGTACCGCTATACGACATACTCGTCGTCTCCATCTGATCTCAGAACGACCTTTCCTTCGGCTTCCAGGCGGCGCAGCAGTGCCACTGACTCCTGTTGCGCTTGCATCACATCTTTGTTCCGTACCGGCCCTAACGCCTCCATGTCTTCCTTGAGCATGTCGGCGGCACGGGAGGACATGGATCGGAAAATGTGATCCTTGAGATCGGCGCTCGCGCCCTTCAGGGATAGTGCGAGAACCTTTTTGTCCACCGCGCCAAGCCATTCGCGGATGGCCACGTCGGCTACTCCCAGCAGGTCCTCAAACGTGAACATGAAATTGCGGATACTGATAGCTAGCTTGGCATCCTCTTGTTCCAGGGCTTCGAGAATCGTCTTCGCCACGCCGCTTTCGAGTCGATTCATTACGTCGGCGACGCTTTTGAAGCCCGCGTAGGTCTTACGACTCTGTTCCCCCAGGGCCTGCAGTCGCCGATTCAGCACGAACGAAACCCTTTCGGCAATTTCGGGAGAAAACTGCCGCAGTTGCGCCAGTCGCTTCACGGCGTCTGCCCTGATCTGTTCAGGCAGTTTCATCAATATCGCCGCGACTTGCTTTTCGTCCAGGTGCGCCAGAATTAAAGCAATGGTTTGGGGATGCTCGTTTTCGATGAACTTCGCCAGTTGCGAAGGGTCGACCTTCCGCAGCGACGCCATCTGCGCGGCGCTCGATTCCTGAAGCCCAACAACTTTTTTCATAACACCTTTGGCTTGCTCTTCGCCAAAGGTCTTCACGAGCAGCCGGCGGGCCACGTCCGCGCCGCCCTGAGTCACGAACTTTTGAGTCGAGGCGGCGCGGTTGTACTCTTCGAGAACCTCGTGAGCTAACTCCGTGGGCACCGTGCCTATTTCCGCTAACTCCCGCGTCACGAGATGCACGTCCCGCTCAGGTAGCTGCCGCAGAATGGAACTGGCCGCTTCTTCTCCCATGAGAGCGATGAGGATCGCCGCTTTTCGGCCACCGCTTAGAGACGAACTTGCACGAGCGCCTGCACTCATGTCGCCTCCTCATTGATCCAAGCGTGGATAAGCTGCCCGGCCACCGCGGGCTCGCCTTTTACCTTGTCCACGAGTTGTTTCTTAAGCGCCAGCGCGCGCTGCTCCGGGGACAGGGAAGCGAGTGCATTGTCGATGCCGGTCCCACCTATGGCGGACTGCTGGGTTGCGACGCGTGCCGGCAATTCCCGGACTGTGGCTAACACTTGCTTTTTCAGAGGACGCAGCAACAGGGCATACGCCAGCAAGAACAATAACAGCACTGACGCGTACCGCACGACACTCGACCAATCATGCAGCACAACCCTGACTCGATCGCTAAAAGGCAATTTCACGGGTGGCGGGGCCGTGGATTGTTCAAAGGATAGATTCTCAACCGTAAGAGTGTCGCCCCTCTGCGCATCCAATCCAATGGAGGCCTTCGCCAGATTTTCAATCTCTTTCAGTTCGTCGGCGGTTCGCTTACGTCGGGTTTGCGTTTCTTTCCCGTTTGCCAGTTTTGTCTCGACCGCGTCATCTACCAGCAAAGCCGCTGAAATTCTGCGAAGCCGTCCGGCGGGATTCAGCGTGTGGCGTACCGTCTTGCTCACCGCATAGGTTTCGCTTTCGGTCTTGGACAGTTGCGCTCCATCTCCTCCGGGATTCACAACGGCTTTCGGCGGCGTCGCGGTTGCGCTGGGGACGTTGCTCGAAGTGCCCGGAACACCTCCCATCATTGCGCCCTCGACCTGCTCCTCCGAATGCTGACTGGAAACCGCGACCTGGCTATCTGGATCGTAACTTTCCTCATTCTCCTCGCTGGAACTCGGATCGTATTCAACCGTGACGCTGGCCCGTATATGATCGGGCCCAACCACCGGCTCAAGAGTCTGCACCAGCCGCGCACTGAGTTCTTGCCCAAGACTTCCGTCTCCCGACACCGGATCGCGCTTTGGCATCCCCAGGGGACGATTGGTATCGGCGTCGATCACGGTCACGTTGTCGGCGCTCAGATTGTCGACCGCACCCGATACCAGCCGGGCGATCCCGACTTGCGTATCCTCGGGAAGCTTTCCTGAACGAAGTTTGAGGACCACGGTGGCCTTCGCCTCGCGCTCACGATCCATGAAGACCGACTGGACCGGCATCACCAGATGGACGCGCACGCTATCTACATCTTTCAGAGTCTGAATGGAGCGCTCCAGTTCTCCTTCGAGGGCTCTCTGGTAATTCACCTTCTCATCGAACTCCGTTTGTCCCCAGTTCATCTTGTCAAAGAGTTCGAAGCCCAGGCGCCCGCTGTGCGGCATTCCGTCGGAAGCAATTTCCATTCGGCTGGCGTCGAGTTTGTCACTCGGGACTTCTACGCTTTTTCCATCGCTCCCCATGCGATAGGGGATGTTCTTGGCGGCCAGTTTCACACCCAGCGCCTCGGCGTCGCTCACTTCCATCCCTGTAACCAGGGGCTTGTAATCCGGAGTTGCCATCAGGCTGGCAAAGCCCACCACCACCGCAACCGTCACAACCCCTGCGGCAAGCAGCATGGCTTTCTGCGTCCCTGTAAGCGCCGCGAGAAAGTCTTTGGCTTGCTTCTGAATGTTGTTCAATGGCGGCATAGTGTGAGAACGCTAGGGAGCATCCGGCTAGAACTGCAACTTCGAGACCTCCTGGTAGGCGCTCACAATCTTGTTCCGCACCTGCATCATCAGTTGAAATGCGACATCCGCCTTCTCGACTGCGATCATGACGTTGTGAATGTCCTGCCGGTCTCCCTGCAGCAACTGCGTCACCTGCGAATCGGAAGTCTGATTCAGCTGATCGACGCTGCTGATCGCACTTTTCAGGGTATCGCCAAAGCTGCCTTCCGCTCCGTTCGAACCAGAAGGAGCCGAGGGCGCAGTGGGTGCGGTTGGTATGCCCGACAGTCCAGTGAAAATGGTGTTACTCACGCTTGTTCCTCCGGTGCGACGCTATTTCAATAGCGATATTGACTGCTCAATCATTTGCTTGGTAGCCGCGATCGCCGACGCGTTCAGTTGATAGGAACGCACGGAGCTCATGAGGTCCACCATCTCCTGGGTCGGATTGATGGCCGGATACGCGACATATCCGTCCTTGTCCGCGTCCGGATGTCCCGGTTCATAACGCATCACCGGTGGGGTTGGGTCATCGACGACCTGTTGCACTCTTACGGCTGGCACCGCGCTCGCGCCGAATGGATGATAGTCGGCGAGCATCATCCGAAAGGGTTGGTTCCCGGAGCTGGCAAACACGACTTCTTTCCTTTTGTAAGGACCGCCTTCAGGCGTGCTCGTCGTTTCGGCGTTCGCCATGTTGGCGGCCACCACCTCTGCCCGTTGCCTTTCGGCCCCCAGCGCGGCCCCACTGACTTCAAGAGCTGTAAACATACTCATGATTTGGTCCCTTCGGTGATTGCGTAAGTCAGGTTGTGGAATTCATGCTGCATCAACTGGATGCCGAGCCCGAATTGCATTTGTGTTTCCGCAAGCAGAAGACCCTCGCGGTCAATGTTCACATCGTTGCCATCGGGTCGTTCCACCAATCCGGAAACCTGGCGCGCGACTGCCAGGGTGTTTTCTTCGCCGGGCATTGCGGCCCGTTGCAGCTCGCTGCGAAAATCCAGATCCTTTGTCCGATATCCCGGCGTATCGACGTTTGCCATGTTTGTTACGACAAGCTGGTGGCGTTCCGAAGTAACGTTCAGAACACGCTCCAGAAAATTCATCATCGGTGTGGTTATGTCGCTCATGCGTTGCTCCGAGGTGGAAGGCCATACTGGCGAATTTTGTTACGGATGGTGCGGACGCTTACTCCCAACATCTCAGCCGCGCGGGTTCGATTGCCGCCGGTCATTCCCAGGGCGTTCTCCAGAAGATGCCGCTCGACCGCGCGCATTGACGTCCCGGGTGTGCCGCCGGTCGTCGCGGTGTGGTGGGATATTTCTGATCGCAGCGAACTGAACGCCTCGCTGGTTACAAATTCAGGGCCGATCTCACTGGCATCGCTCAGAGTCAAGACCCGCCGGATAAAGTTGCGGAGTTCGCGAATGTTTCCTGGCCAGGGTTGGCGCTGCAAGCTCGCAATAAAATCCGCACTCAGAATTGGCAGCGCGCGCCCTTGCTCCTGGGCGAATTCGCAGGCGAACGATTCGGCCAGCACCGGGATGTCTTCCCGGCGATTTCTAAGTGCCGGCAAACTGAGCGGGATTACGTTCAAGCGGTAATAAAGATCCGCTCGAAACCGCCCTTGCTCGACCATCGAGTAGAGAGAAATGTTTGTCGTGGCGATCACCCGGATATCCACTTCGATCGTGCGGGTATCCCCGAGGCGCTCGAATGCTCGTTCTTGCAATGCGCGTAGCAATTTGGGCTGCAGATTTACGGGCATCTCGCCAATTTCATCCAGCAACAGGGTGCCGCCCTGAGCCAGTTCAAACTTGCCGGTCTTGGTGGCGGCAGCACCAGTGAACGCTCCCCGCACATGTCCAAATAGCTCGCTTTCGAGAAGGTTCTCTGGGACGGCAGCACAGTTGATCGCAATAAACGGCTTCCCGCTGCGCGAACTGGCATCGTGGATAAAACGCGCTAACAGTTCCTTGCCGGTGCCACTCTCGGCCTCGATCAGAACGTCTGCGTTCGTTCTGGCGGCATGACGCGCCCGGTCCAGAACCTGTCGAAGCGCGGAAGAATTCCCGACAATTGCATCGGCTTGCCTGGTTGGCCTGGTCCGTCCGTCCGTTGGACGTGCCGCCTGCCGCATAACTCGCGTCACGGTCGACTGCAGCTGCTCGAAGGAAACCGGTTTGGTCAGATAGTCACAAGCCCCACCTTGGATCGCCTTTACTGCCTCCGGAACGCTGCCAAACGCGGTAAGCAAAATGACCGCAGTGGATGGACGGGAATGACGCACCTGTCGCATCAAGTTCAACCCGTCACCGTCCGGCATTCGCACATCCGTCACCACCAGAGGGAATGCGCTGGCAGTGAACTTACGAAGTGCCTCAGAACTTCCGGAAGCCGTTTCAACCCGCCATCCCACGCGTTGGAAACTGGCCTGCAGCGCCATGCGCATTCCCGGCTCGTCGTCGACGACCAATACTGAATTCAAGTCTTCGCTCACAGGGTGGGCAGCTCCAGATGAAATGTGGATCCTTCGCCTAACCGGCTGGTCGCGGTAATTGCCCCGCTATGCTGGGCCATGATTCGCGCGCACACCGCTAACCCCAGCCCTGTGCTCTGTCGATTTGTGCTGAAGCCAGCTTCAAAAATCCGAGGCAGGTCCTTCGGGCCGATTCCGCTGCCCGTGTCCGAGACCTCGATAACCGCGAAACGCCCATTCGCGCGGGAATCGATGCTGGCGCAAACGCGAAGCGTGCCGCCCGCAGGGGTATGGCGAAGTGCATTGTGGGCCAGATTCAAAAGCACTTGCTGCAATCCTCCCGGATCGCACATGATTTCGGTTTCTCCAAGCGTTTCGTCAAACACAAGGTCGACGCCAGCTTGCTCAGCCAAAGGACGAACAAATTCGACGCCGTTGACTAATATGTCCCGCAACATCGCGACCACTAGCGCAGCGGAACCCGGTGTGTGGAAGCGGAGAACATTGTTCACCGTGGCCGCGAGCGATCGCACACCCGCCTGCAGATGCTGGACCCATTTTTTCGAGTCATCCGTCAACCCGGCATCGGTTGCGAGCAAGCTTGCAAACAATTCAAGGCTGCCCAAAGGATTTCGAATTTCATGAGCCAGCAGCGTCGCCATTTCTGCCAAAGCAACCATGTGCCGCGATGCTTCCCTTTGTTCGTCAGCTTGCTTCTGGGAAGTTGTATCGCGAACCGTAAGGATCAGGGTCGGGAAAGGCAGGGGCGAAGACTTGCCAGGTCTAACATTTGTGCTCCCAATGGATGTGCAACGGATTCTGAGCCAGCGCTCTGCTTCAAGTCCGCGAACCGCAATCAGCTGTTCATCGCCCTGCCGCCAGGTTTGCGTCGGCCCGGAATCGATCATGGACCGAATCGAAGAGGGAAGAGCTGCCCAGCGCGGCTTTTCTTCCCCTGAAATTCCCATCAGTCGCTTCGCCTCCGGATTTAACAAGACCACGTTTTCGCGCTCGGCCTCGACGACCGCTACCCCACAAGGCAATGCATCGAGGATCTCCCGGTGAAGCACGCGCATCCGTTCGTTCTCTTCCAGGCTCGAAGCGAGCGCCCGATTACGCTCTTCCAGTTGAATCCGCAGTTGAGCAACTTCTTCGTGCAACTGGCCATAGGAGCGCTCCAATCGGCCGGCGGCCGAAATGAAGGCAGTAAAGGCGTCAGCGAGCGGACCGTCGGCGGCCCGGTTGAACCCGGGGGCTACCTGAATTGGAGTCCCATGAGAAGTAGGCAACATCTGCCTAGTTGAAATGCAACGATCCTGCCAAAGGGGCTCTCCTTGCCGGGTACAAGGTCGAACGTAATCAATTCGTTCCGTCACTTGGACGAAGAGTACTGAAGAGTTTGCCTCTCTTTGCCGATAGACATGGCTCGTGTGACCGCCTGAACAGCTCGAAGTTCGGGAGCCGTAGTCGACTTTGCGTGATGGTTCGCGACGTGCTACTTGTGCAATAGGAGGCAGAGGTGGAGAACATCCGGGACTTTGAGTACAGGGCCCCCCGTTTTGAAACGGACTTCCATTTCTTCTTGCAGACTGAACTCGATCCTCGTGTCCTCTACGCGCGTTGCTATGAAATTAGCGAGTGCGGTCTGGTAGCCCGGCTCTCGGAAGCTTTGCATGTCAATACCAGGGCTACGTTGATCCTCACGCTTCCTGGCGATCTCGTCACCATGCCAATTGCGGCCATCGTTACACGCCGCCACGGTACGGACCATGCATTCGCATTTATATTCTCCTTAGCCAGAGACCGCGAGCATCTGCAGCAATACTTATTGTCCGCGCGAAGTTCCGGAAGTTAATCGTCGGAAAAAACAACGTTCTGGATTGGCATCCAACATGCCAGCAACTAGGCATCTTTTGCCCAGTATCTCATCTAGCTCTAATCTGGATGTGCTCTGGGTAGTATGATCTTGGAGTGTTCGTCCCATACCTCAAGAGTAGTGGGCCTAGGCAACACTCCATGGCGGGAGGCATAGCATGACCATCTCGATCGGCGGTATGGGTTCCCAACCAAGAACCGAGTTCACCGAATCTCCGGTGGATCGGGTAACCTCAAGCGAGAACAACCAAAAGGCGCGCGAGGGAACCGATACTCCCACGACGGAGACGACAACTCTTCTCGCCGGGACAACCAGCCTCGCCGCGCTCACGTCCGCCGCTGTGGAGACCAGCGGAGTTCGCACCGACAAAATTGAGCAATTGCGTCAGGCCATTGCGGGCGGCACATACCAGGTCGATCCCAGTCAGGTAGCCGATGCAATGCTGAAGGAATGGCAGAGCCGTCCATAATCTAGTTAGCTGGTTTGGACAACAACGCAGCTCCCAGCCCCTAAAGTTTCCTCCCTGAGCTGCCGATTAGAACCTAACTTTCAAATCTCTCCTCAGGTGGTTGGGAATATTTGCGTGAGATACGAGTATGGATGACCTCTCCATCACGAATCCGCTTGGATCGCCCGCTCCCGCCGGGGAAGTGCATTCCAGGCCCTCGACCGGCGGGGACCAGCAGCAATCGGGCAGAAGGCGGGCGGCGCACACGCCCGAGCCGCTTGAAGAAGAGGACACGCTGCTAAAAGATGACGACCCTCACGCGGTGGACGAGCAGGCTTAGACGCGGCCGTTCATTCCTTTTGCCCATCCGCCTAAGCGGACCTCTACTTGTACAAGCGGCTTACGATCTTGCGAGTTTCCTCCAGCACCTGACCCAGCCGCGGCGCATACTCCTGCCGAAAGGTCTTGAGGTCGTGGATCGCGCTATTCCCGCAGTCTCGAATCATTTCCGCGGAAGAGGCTCTCTTTTCGCTTAATAGCTTGCCCCGCGCCGCTTCGATCATGTCGGTGAGGTGAGATTGATGGGAACTGCCGGCACTGCGGCTCAGGCTGAAAGTCGGATCGACGAGATCGCTAAGCACCGCTTCCAGTAATCCGCGACACAGAACGGCGCACGCCACCTCGAAACCATGGATGTAACAGCGATGGGCTTCTTCAAAGTACTCCTGAACCCAGGGGCTTGCATGCTGGATTCGAAGTATTCGGTATTCCTTCGTTGCCGAAACGCTCTTCTCCAGTTGGTCAAGCATGTCAAGCGCCAACGCTGCATCCAGGTTATCTTCTTCGCGGCTGATCGGAGAGCCTGTCTCCGGGTCGACCAGGCATGCCGAGAGACTCCCAAGTATGTACTTCGTAACCTCTTCCCGCTTGTCAGGCGTCAGGCTCAGCAACCACTCCTCAATGTCGGTTTTGGTCAATTGAGGGGGAAGCTTTCCAATGGTCACGCGCCGCGCCGCCACCCTCCGCCCCCGGCTCGCAATTACTCGCGACCTGATCGCCTGAGCCTCCCGAACCGCGTCGTTGCTGATCTCCGTGGCGAGCGCCTGCGATTCAACGCAGGCCTCGACTCTCTCTTTGTCTCCGAACACCAGCAGACCGTTCTTTTCCCTCCACCATGCACCCGCGTTTATGTATTCCAGTACGCGGCGCAAGACATGCGATCGTCTGGATTGATGTTGAGTCACAATGACATCCCTCTGTGGCGTTCCATCATTATAGCCACATGAGCGTTTCGCCAATTTGTCGCGACCGGCAGTGCTTTCGGACAGTGTATGAGAGGAAGATTAGAAGGTTTGCGGAAGGGAAGTTGCAGCTCTTTCCTGGACTTGCTTCAGGAATCGAAATAGCTATGCCGACTTTGGGGCTCTCGATGATCGTAAAGAATGAGGCCGGAACGATTGGCCCATGCCTCGAGAGCGTCCGAGGAATCGCCAGCCAAGTCATGATAGTGGACACGGGTTCGACCGACGGCACGGTTGCGATTGCTCGCGAGTTGGGTGCCACCGTTCTCTGCTGCCCGTGGGAAAGCCATTTCGCGAACGCGCGCAATGCCGCTCTCGCTCCCATCACGACGGATTGGGTTCTTTCGCTGGACGCCGATGAAGAGTTAGACCGAGACGCAGGGCCATCCCTGGCCGCTCTCCTGCAGAAAGCGGATGTTGCGGGATACATGCTTCCCGTGCGGAACTATACGCCAGCGAGGGATATCCGGGCGGGCGCTTCGGTTGGGCAGCCCAACGACTTTCGACATCCGCGTGCCGCTACCGCTGGCAGCTACTTCATCTACGAGAAATGCCGCCTCTTTCGCCGCCATCCAAACATTTACTTTACTGGCAGGGTGCACGAGCAGGTGGAGGTCACGATTCGGGCGGCGAACTTACACCTTCGTCCCGCCGACCTTTGTATTCATAATTTCGGACTTCTCCTGGCCCGCGAGGATATGGGACAAAAGATCGTCTTTTATCGTGATCTTCTGCGCCTCAGGGTGGGTGACGATCCCGATGACTTCCGGGGCTGGACCTATCTCGGCCGCATGGAGTATGACTCGTTCAACAACCGGAGCGAGGCACTTCGATGTTTTCAGCGCGCACTTGAGCTGAATCCCCGCTGCGTCGAGGCCCTTTTGTTTACGGCCATGATCCACCTGGATCTCGGCCGAGTCGAAGAGGCGATGCCTTTCCTTGAATTCAATCCTCCCGACCCGGCGAGTGCCCTGCAAAAGCATCGCTTGTTGGGCGATGCATATTCTCAAGTGGGCCAACTGGAAAAGGCCAAGAGTGCGTATAAGCATGCCCTCAAGTTGTGTCCTGAAAATCCTGAACTGGAAAGCAAATTGGGATTAATCGAAGTCAAACTTGGCATGAACAAGAAAGGACTCGCCCGCCTCGAACATGCCTCCACCATGCTGCCGCCAAGGGTCGATGTTCACGACCGGCTCATGAAAGCCTATATATTGGCAAACATGTTGCCGGAAGCAGCAGCTGTAGCGGAGCGTTTGAGCACTTTTGCCCCGAATCCCAAAGCATTCCTGAGCGCCGCCAGCATTCGCGCCCACCTGAACCAGTGGGAAGAGTCGAAGCGACTTTTGGAGCGTGGCTTGGCGTCATTTCCCGATGCCGTCGACCTGCGAGCGGCTTTATCAGAAAGCGTCGGTAGCACCAGCAAATAACGGATTCTGCGAAGGTCTGGGATTCACTTCTGCGGCGGGATTCACGCGCGGTCCAGTGAAATGAGTAAAATGCCAGGCAGAGTGATATTCCACCCTAACGTCGCAAAAATACGCGACGTTAGGATGGGGCACCCTCGGCAGGGGGCACCGCCTGCCGCCGTGTTGAAGGCACACCATGAATGTCCTGGTTCTGAATTCGGGGAGTTCCAGCCTGAAGTTTCAGGTGATCGCCACCGACCTTGATCGGATCCGCGAACACAAGGACGACCTCATCTGCTCGGGCGAAGTCGAGGGCATGGGCGGCGAGGCCGTCATCAAGTTCCGCCATCGCGACGGACGCACCCAGACCCTCACCGCTTCACTGCGCGACATTGCGTCCGCCCTCGACTACCTGGTTCGCTATATTACTTCGGACCGGTCCGGCGTCACTGAGATTAAAAGCACCGCCGATTTCAACGCCGTAGGACATCGCGTAGTGCACGGTGGCGAGATGTTCAAGGAATCGGCTCTCATCGACGACAAAGTTCTAAAAGGCATTGAGGACTGCATCGATCTCGCGCCGCTTCACAATCCAAATAACGTTCAGGGCATTCTGGCTGCCCGCGAACAGTTCGGCAAGGATCTCCCACAGGTAGCGGTATTCGAC
>JBAQJU010000376.1:0-14387 GCA_049300475.1 Terriglobales bacterium
CCGGCACCTTGCCGGCGGTTCCGAGGGCGCCCCGCCCTCGGCCCCCGCGCAGCGTCAGCCACCCTCGGGCCCCGCGCGTAGCGACAGCCGCCCTCGGCTGTCCAGGAAAGCTGATGGAAAGTTAGAAAAGATCATGCGGCCACGACGCTAGCTTGTATCGGCGTTTGATATTCTAGGCGCGCACGGAAATCCATTGGTAGAGACGCGGCTTGCCGCTTCTCTCTCCGCCAGAAGGAAGGCGCTTGCCGGACAAATTCACCGTCGCTCTCATCCAAATGTCATGCGGCCCCGAACCGGCCGACAACATGACCAAGGCGATTGAGCGCATCGCCGAGGCCGCGAAACAGGGCGCGCACGTCGTCTGCCTGCCCGAGCTCTTCCAGACGCAATATTTCTGCCAGCGAGAAGACGCGAATCTCTTTGACCTGGCCGAACCCATTCCCGGCGCAGCCACGCAGAAACTGTCCGCCGCAGCGCGGCAAAATAAAGTTGTCCTGGTGGCGTCGCTGTTCGAGAAGCGCGCACCGGGCGTCTACCACAACACGGCAGCAATCTTCGATGCCGACGGCGCGCTGCGCGGCATCTACCGCAAGATGCATATTCCCGACGACCCGCTCTATTACGAAAAGTTCTACTTCACTCCGGGCGATCTCGGCTTCAAGGCTTTCGATACCGAGGCCGGCAAAATCGGTACCCTGGTTTGCTGGGATCAGTGGTATCCGGAGGGCGCGCGGCTGACGGCTTTGCAAGGCGCCAGCATTCTGTTTTACCCGACGGCCATCGGCTGGCATCCGGCGGAGAAGGTCGAGTTTGGAGACTCGCAACATGATGCCTGGCGGACGATTCAGCGCGCGCATGCGATTGCCAATGGCGTGTATGTGGGCGTCGTGAATCGCGTTGGCTTTGAAACCGGCAACATTCGTGGGAATTCCGCGCCCGGCAAGGGCCTTGAATTCTGGGGTGGATCGTTTTTCTGCGATCCCTTCGGTCGCGTGCTGGCGGAAGCGTCTCACGACCAGGAAGAAATCCTCCTCGGCGAAGTCGATTTGAAGCACCTGGAAGAAGTTCGCCGCAACTGGCCGTTTCTGCGCGACCGCCGCATCGACAGCTACGCTCCGATCACCAGCCGCATGCTGGATGGAAAATGATCGACGCAAAAATGATCGACGCAAAAATGAAAGCTTCGAAGATTCCACAACATTCGGGCCGTGTCATCCTGAGCGGAGCCGGACGAGGCGCGAAGCGAATCGTCCCGCGGAGTCGAAGGACCCCTACTCCTCCCTGCGAGCAGAGTTTCTCCTCGCATCGCCGATGACACCACGACGCCTAGCCAGCGCGAAGCTCCCTCCCGCCCTCGGCTACCGCATGCCGGCCGAATGGGAGCCACACGCCGCCACCTGGCTCGCGTGGCCGCATTTTCATGGAGACTGGCCGGGCAAGTTCGAGCCGATCCCATGGGTGTATGCGGAGATCATCCGCAACCTTGCGCAGCACGAGCGCGTCGATCTGATCGTCAACAGCCAGCGCGCGGAGAATGGCGCGAAGGCGGTCCTCGAGAAAGCAGATGCGCTCTCCGACAACATTGTCTTCCATCGCTGGCGCACGGATCGCATATGGACGCGCGATTCGGGCTGCATTTTCCTCACCTCCTATGACGCGATCTCGTCCCTCTCGAAGTGTCGTCCTGAGCGGAGCGGGGTGAGCGAAGCGAGCCACGCGGAGTCGAAGAGCCTGCCCCGAGCTAGCCGAGGGGACCCCTACTCGCTCCAGCACGAGCGGCAGAATTCCCCCCGGTTGAAGTCCGATCCGTTGCTCGCTCTGCACTTCCAATTCAACGCCTGGGCCAAATACGACAACTACAAGCTCGATGCCAAACTCGGCGCGCGCATGGCAAGGGCTTCCGGCGCCCGCGTGATACATCCGCTTCACGGCGAAGAGCGCGTCGTCCTTGAAGGCGGCTCCATCGATGTCAATGGCTGTGGCACGCTCATCACGACCGAAGAATGTTTGCTCTCCACTACGCAGCAGCGTAATCCGCACATGGACCGCGCCGCCTACGAGCAGTTGTTTGCCGATTATTTTGGAATCCAGTCGGTCATCTGGCTCGGCGAGGGCATCGAGGGAGACGACACGCATGGCCACGTCGACGATCTAGCCCGCTTCGTCGCGCCTGAGACGGTGGTCACAATGGTCGAGCCAAATGAGCGGGACGAAAATTATTCCGCGCTCCACCATAATCTGGGCCGCCTGCGCGCCGCGCGCGATCAGGATGGTCAGCGCCTGAACGTCGTGGAGATTCCGATGCCTCGTCCAGTCGTCTTCGAAGGCCGGCGCCTGCCCGCCAGCTATGCGAATTTCTATATCGCGAATGGAGCGGTGCTGGTCCCGGTCTTCAACGATCCCAACGATCGCATCGCGCTTAACACGCTGGCCGGGGTTTTTCCCAACCGCGAGATCGTGCCAATTTATTCCGGCGACCTCATCTGGGGCTTCGGAGCGCTGCACTGCATGACGCAGCAGGAACCCGGAATCAGTTGTTCATAGCCGGTACGGCTGCCCGGCGGGTGCCCCACCCAATCGCGCGGTACCCCACTCAATCGCGCGAGTGCCCCATTCAATCGCGTTTTTTGCGATTGAGTGGGCGCCTTCAATCCCTCTCCACATTCGACACTCGGCGACTAGTCCCCAGACCGAGAGATTATTGCCACAAGACCGGGACTGTAGCGCCGGCACCTTGCCGGCGGTTCCGGGGGCGCCTCGCCCCCGGCGCAGCCAGCGAGCGTAGAAAAGAATCATGCGGTCACTGCACTAGACATAGGGTTGTTCGAGGCCCAGGAATTTCCGAAACCCGGAACTCCTCCGCTGCGCGCCACATATCACATTTCGAAGCAAACCCCGCCAACTTTCCCAGGAATATTTCCAACCCCATTCCCATTTTGGGAACCCGGCCTTCACCTCACTCCCCAGCCTCTTCTTTCTCCCTCTTCACCACCTCCCACAACGCCCGATTGATGCGTGTCTGGTATTTTGGCCCCTCCTTAAACCACGCAAGCACGTCGGCATCCAGAAACAGCGTGACCCGCTTTTTACGTGGCCGCCGCCACGGCCAGTAGGCCCCAGAATGCAGTTCCTCATCACCGGAGCCCTGCAAGCTAGGAATCTTCCGGCTAAAGGTTTCTCCGCTAGCGGGCTTTCGCCTGCTCCTAACTCTCTTACGTCGTTTCACTTGCAGCTCTTTGTCATATATAACTGTACTGACAATAATACATGAACAAAATGTTCCACGTGGAACACTACGGAACATTCATTTACACTCTTACCCGTGAATGCCGAGATCATTGCCGTCGGGTCGGAGTTGCTCACTCCTCACCGGCAGGACACCAACTCGCTTTACCTCACCGAGAAGCTGAACGAACTGGGGGTTGAGGTGCGGTTCAAGTCCATTGTTGGCGACGACCGCGAAAGCCTTGTCGCCGCAACCAAGCTGGCCATGCGGCGCTCCGACATCATTATTTTTTCTGGCGGCCTGGGCCCTACCGAAGACGACCTCACTCGCGAATCGGTGGCAGAGGCTCTCGGACTGACCCTTCATCGCGATCCCGAGATCATCGCCAAGCTCGAAGAGCGGTTCGCCAAGCGCGGGTATAAATTCTCTCCCAATAATGCCAAGCAGGCGGACGTGATCGCGAACGCCATCGCGCTGCCGAACACGATGGGAACCGCGCCTGGCCAGTGGATCAGCGGCAAGTACGATGGACAGGATCGTATTCTCATCCTGCTGCCCGGCCCGCCTTACGAACTCAAGGCGCTCTTCGAGGGTGAATGTATTGCGCGCCTGCGCGCGAAAGTTCCGGAGCAGCACATTGCTACCCGCACGCTCAAGATGGCGATGATCCCGGAATCCCAGGTAGATGCGCGCGTGGCTCCGATCTACAAGACATATACCGATGTCGAAACCACGATTCTGGCCGGCGGTGGAGAAATTCAACTTCACCTGCGCTGCCGCAAGGATTCCCAGGCCGAAGCCGAAGCCCGGGTCGAAGAACTGGCCGAGAAGATCGAAGACGAAATGGGCGATGCGATCTTCTCGCGCAAAGGGGAGACGATCGAGCAGATTGTCAGCTACCTGCTACAGATGCGCAACCTGACGCTGGCGACCGCCGAATCGTGTACCGGCGGGCTGCTCGCCGAACGAATCACCTCGCTGAGTGGAAGCTCGCGCTACTTTCTCGGCGGCGCGGTTGTCTACTCGAACGAGTTGAAGACGCAATTTGCCAACGTGCCAAAGGCGCTCATTGACAAGCACGGGGCGGTCAGCCGTGAAGTGGCGGTGGCGCTGGCGGAAGGCATTCGCAAGCGGTGCCTGTCGAGCTATGGGGTCGGCATCACTGGCGTTGCGGGTCCGACTGGAGGCACTGAGCAGAAGCCGGTTGGGCTCCTCTATATTGCGCTGGCGGGCGAGGAGGGGACGCAGGTGGTGGAGCGGAATTTTCCGGGCGACCGGAAGAGAATTCGACAGTTTGCCACAGAGCAGGCGCTGGAGATGATCCGGCGGGCATTGCTGTGACATGGCGCACCCAGTCATCCCGAGCACAGCGAGGGCCCCCTACGTCGCACACATCGTCGCGGCCGTAGCGGTCCCTCGCTTCGCTCGGGATGACAATTTAACAAACTGTTCTTTTGGTGTCCGCGGTACGTACAGTTGCTGAACTGCATGCGAATCTTTATCGGCATCGATCTGGACGACGAGATCCGCGGGAAGATTGCGCGCTTCCTTGAGGGTGTCAGCGGCTTTGCGCCGGAGGCTCGGTGGGTGCGGCCGGAGTCATTGCACATCACGCTGAAATTCATCGGCGAGCAAAGGCCGGAACAGGTCGACGCCATCACGCAGAGGCTGCGACAGGTGCACGGTACGGCATTTGAAATTTCGGTATCGGGATTTGGATTTTTCCCGACGGCGAAGGCACCGCGCGTTTTCTGGATCGGCATTCACGCAAAGCCAGAGCTGGCTGAACTGGCCGCGCAGATCGATGCGGCTGTCGCCGAGTTCGGCATCCCGCGCGAAGAACGGGCTTTCAGCCCACATCTGACTTTGGCGCGCGCTGGGGGCAGGTCGGGCGATCCCAAGTGGCGCAAGAGCGACGGGCCGAATTCTGTATTCGCAGTGTTGCAGAAGCGGCTTTCGACGATGGGTGAGATTGAGTCCGGTACACTTGGTTTCGGCAGTATGACGGCCGACAAGTTTATTCTTTACCAGAGCCAGCTTTCGCCCAAGGGGTCGAAGTATACGAAGCTGGAACGATTCCCACTGGGGCCTGTGCACGACGCGTAGATTTTCCGATGAACACAATTTCCTTTTTCGCGACCGCGATCGTCAGCTACCTGCTGGGATCGATTCCCTTCGGCTACCTGCTGGTGCGGATATTCACCGGCGACGATGTACGCGCCAGCGGGAGCGGCAACATCGGCGCGACCAACGTGGCGCGCAAATCGCCGGTGCTCGGGATCGCGACGCTTGTTCTGGATGCTGCGAAAGGCCTGGCAGCGGTGCTGCTTGCGCGCATGGCGTTTGGCGGATCTCACCGGCACCTCCTGATGACGACTGCTGCGCTGTTTGCCGTTTGTGGCCACCTGTTTCCGGTCTGGCTCAGGTTTCACGGCGGCAAAGGGGTTGCCACCAGTCTGGGGGCGTTCGCCTTGCTCACTCCGAAATCGATTTTGTGCATGGTGGGACTCTTCGTTGTGCTGGCCATCGCTTTCCGTTACGTATCGCTGGGCTCGATTGCGGTGGCCGCGGCTTTTCCTCTGCTCGCGTGGGCGCTCGGTGAATACCGCGATCCGATCGAACTGCTGATCATTGCCCTCGTGTCTGTGCTGGTGATCTGGAAACACCGGCAAAATATCGGCCGCCTGGCCGCAGGGACAGAATCCAAATTTGGACAAAAACCGGGAGCACTCAATCCATGAGCCGGATGGCTGTAATCGGCGCAGGCGCGTGGGGGACCGCATTGGCGATCGCGCTCGGACGCAAGGGCACGCATAGCATCCGGCTATGGGCCAATGAACCCGAGGTGGTCGAGAGCATTGCGAAAGTTCGCATAAATGAACGCTTTCTGCCGGGATTCGAACTGCCGGCGTCGATCGAAGCGACGAACGATTTGAGCGCTGCCCTTGCAGGCGCAGAGATCGTTGTCAGCGTCATGCCGTCGCAGCATTGCCGCGCGCTGTTTGAACGAATGGCGCACTCGCTTCGTCCAGACACACTGCTTGTGAGCTGCACAAAGGGACTTGAGAACGCAACGCTACTGCGCATGACGGAAGTGATCACCGATGTATTGCGGGCGCGCAAGTTCACTCCCCGGGTGGGAGCGTTGAGTGGACCGTCATTCGCCAAAGAGGTTGCGCGCGGCGATCCAACTGCCGTTACGGTAGCCTCGGCCGATAGCGAATTCGTGCGGGCAGTGCAGGAGTCTTTTAACAGCTCTCGCTTCCGCGTTTATACCAACGACGACGTGATTGGCGTGGAATTGGGCGGAGCGCTGAAGAACATCATCGCCATCGCCGCCGGAGTTTGCGACGGACTGGACCTGGGCCACAATTCCGTGGCGGCGCTGATCACGCGCGGTCTCGCCGAGATGGCGCGGCTGGTCGTGGCCTGCGGCGGACGCCTCGATACCATGGCCGGACTGGCCGGATTGGGCGATCTGGTTCTGACTTGCACGGGCGACCTCTCCCGCAACCGCAGCGTGGGTGTCGAACTGGGCAAAGGACGCAACCTTTCCGACATCATTGCCGGAATGCATGGCGCGGTCGCCGAAGGCGTGTTCACCACCAAAGCGGCCATTGGCCTGGCCAGCGCGAAGAAAGTTGAAATGCCGATTACGGAGCAGATTTTCGCCATCCTGGAAAAAGGAAAGTCGCCGCAGCAGGCGATTGAAGATCTGATGACGCGGGCGGCGCGGGCGGAGAGCTAGCGGTTCGCGCCGATTTCAACGATAGTTCGGCTGATGTTTTCGCTCCGGCCATCCCCGTTATCGGATGCTTCATCTGATGGTCTGCAGCCTTGCTTCCCGCCGAAGAGCCTGCTAATTTTAGGGCCTCGCGCGCTCGTTACTCTTGCGGTGATGAGGGCGTATACCGGCGGAAAGGCAATCCAAAGGTCTTTCTGAGACGTACTTGATGAAGACGAACACTGGGGTGCCGGGCATCGACAGCAACGCGATGACGTCAGACCTGGCGCTGGTGACGGCGATCCGGTCGGGCGATCAGGGAGCCATGACGGCCCTCTACGATCGTTATTCGTCCATCGTGTACTCGGTGGCGCTGCGGGTACTGCAGGATACGGGAGCGGCGGAAGACGTTCTGCAGGACATCTTCATGCAGCTGTGGCGCAATCCGGGAGCTTTCGATGCGAGCCGCGGCAACATGGCGGCGTGGCTGGCGGTGATTGCGCGACACCGCGCCATAGATACCTTGCGCCGGCGGCGCCCCGAAAACGATCTTGAAAATGTAGTTGTTTCGGTGGAGCCTGACCTCGCCTCCGACGCAGATCGCTCGCGGGCGATGAACAAAGTCCGCGAGGCGATGGGGATGATGGCTGCCCCTCAAAGGTCAGCTTTGGAGATGGCATATTTTGAAGGCTTGACCCATGCCGAGATCGCCGACAAAACCGGCGAACCGCTGGGAACGATAAAAACCCGCATTCGCACCGGCTTGCTGTCGCTGCGAAAAGTGTTGGCCGCATGAACGTGCACGAACAATTCGCCGAGGACCTCGGGCTGTACGCGATGGGATCGCTGGAAGGCGAGGAGCGGGTCGCGCTCGAAAAACACCTCGAAGAGTGCGCCTCCTGCCGTCGCGAACTTGAACTGGTGCGCGGCGATCTCGGACTTCTCGCGCTGACGGCATCCGGCCCCAAGCCGCCCGCCCGCTCGCGCCAGCGGCTGATGTCGGCCATCGCTCGCGAACCCCGTTTGCCGGTCGCCGTAGCGAGCCCTCCGCCTCCGCGGCGTTCATGGTGGGGATCTTTAGGATGGATTGCCGCTGCGGCGCTGGTTTTACTTGCGATCGGACTGCTGCGCCAGAACTCGTCACTTCAGCGCGACCTCGCCTCACTGAACGCGCGGTTTGGCGACCAGGCAAGCAGGCTGCAGCAGGCGAATGAAATTGTCGCTACCCTGGTCGATCCGGAAGCCAAGAAAGTCGAACTGGTTGCCGCGGGCGCCAAGCCGCAACCGAGAGGCAAGGCAATCTACCAGCGGCGCAATCACAGTCTAATTTTCTTCGCCAGTGATCTGCCGCAATTGCCCGCGGAAAAGATCTATGAGCTGTGGCTGTTCCCGGCGAGCGGCGGAGCACCCATTGCGGCGGGACTATTTAAGCCGGACGCGCACGGCAGCGCAACCGTGGTGAATCCTCCACTGCCTGAAGGGGTAGAGGCAAAGAATTTTGCCGTGACGCTGGAACCCGAGAGCGGCTCCCATGAAGCGCCGCGAGGAACGGCGGTGATTGTGGGCGCGGGCGAGTGAGGAACGATGGTCCTCAGACTATTCTTCAATGATCATCCGCGACCGTTCGCAACGATTACCCGCAGACGATGATCCGCCGAGCCGCAGAGAACGCACTGAGCTCTGAAAACGCAGACCGGGAATAGGGTATGAGCAACCCGAGCCTGCGGCAGTAACTCTGCGCTCTCTGCGTCTCGGCGGAGAAAGCTAGCCTTCCATGGTCGAAATATCGCCTGCGTCGACTCCCAATTCCTTCGCCTTCAGGAATCTCCGCAGAATTTTGCCGGAGCGCGTCTTCGGCAACCCGGCGACGAATTCAATTGCCGAGGGCGTGGCAATGGGTCCAAGTTCACGACGGACGTGCTCGGTCAGTGTGGCCGCAAGCGCCTCCGATGGAGTATGGCCGGCGCGACATTGCACGAAGCACTTGATGGTTTCACCCTTCAGCGCATCGGGAATTCCGATCGCCGCGGCTTCCGCCACCGCCGGATGCGAAACCAGCGCACTTTCCACTTCCGCGGTTCCGATGCGATGTCCCGCAACGTTCAGTACGTCGTCGGCCCGTCCGAGCACGGTGATGTATCCATCTTTGTCCTTCAGCGCCACGTCTCCTGTGATGTAGCACCCCGGAATCACCTGCCAGTCGCGCTCGTAGCGCGCAGCGTCTCCCCAGACCGTACGCAGCATGTAAGGGAAGGGACGCTTGAGCACCAAGCGGCCACCAACGCCGGGAGGCACCGACTTCCCTTCCGAGTCGACCACATCAGCTTCGGACCCAGGCACGGAAACACCACACTTTCCCGGCCGCATGGGATAGGTCGCGGGAGTGCCGATGGCTGGACCTCCCAGTTCGGTCTGCCACCAGTTGTCCACCACGTATCCCCATTTGCCATCGCCCGCCAGATAGGTCTGTGCCCAGCGCCATGCTTCAGGGTTCAAGGGTTCGCCAGCGCAGGCAATCAAGCGCAGCGAGGTGAGATCGTACTTCTGCGGATACTGCTCGCCAAAGCGCATGAACATCCGCAAGGCCGTGGGCGCGGTAAATATTTTGCTGACGGCGTAGCGCTCGACGATCTCCCACGCGATGCCGGGATTTGGGTAGTCAATCGCGCCTTCGCGAAACAGCGTAGTCGCGCCGGCACACAGCGGTCCATAGACAATATACGAATGCCCGACCACCCAGCCGATATCGGACGTGCACCAGAAGATATCGCGGTCACCGACATCGAAGTAACTCTGCAAGTGATAGGTTATGCCCACCATGTAGCCGCCGTGGACATGCAGCACACCTTTCGGCTTGCCGGTCGAGCCCGAGGTATAGAGGAGGTACAGCGGGTCTTCCGAATCCATTTCTTCGGCTGGGCATTCGGGCGGGAACTTCATCAGGTCGGCAAAGTCGATCTCACGGCCTCTTAGTTCGGCGGCCTGCCGGGAGAATACGACTACCTTCTCCACGAATTCGATCCCGTCGAGCGCCTCATCCACAATTGGCTTCAGGGGCACGACCTTGCCGCGGCGGTATCCCACGTCGCCCGCAATGACGACCTTCGCCTGCGCGTCGTTAATGCGATCCCGCAGCGATGTATGGCCCAAGCCGGCGTACACCACCGAGTGAATCGCGCCGATGCGCGCGCATGCCAGCATGGAGATCACGCCTTCCAGCGTGAGCGGCATGTAGATAATGACGCGGTCGCCTTTGCCCACGCCGAGCGATTTCAACCCATTCGCAAACCGGCAAACCTGGCGGTAAAGCTGGCCATAGGTCACGGTGCGCTCGCTGCCATCTTCGCCGAGCCAGATAAAAGCGGCACGGTTCTTGCGGTCGGAGTTGGCGTGGCGGTCGAGGGCGTTGATGGTGATGTTAGTCTTCGCCCCGAGAAACCATTTGTGATGCACGCCGTCGAATTCCAGAACCTTCGACCACGGCTGGGTCCAGGTAAACTTCTTCGCTTCGTCGGCCCAAAAACCTTCCGGATCCTTAATGGACCGTTCGTAGTCGGCTTTCCAGTTCTTGTTCTGAACCTGATCCACCACAATTTTTGGTGCGGGATATTCCTCTTCCACAGAAAGGAGGTTGGAAATATTGGTAGGGGTCAACGTCGCCGCCATAAGGAGCTCCTGGGCTATCACGATGTGCCGATGCGAGCCGGCAAATGCGGCGATTCTCATCCCGAAGGACACGTCGCGCAGTGATCTACATCACAGCCCAATGTTCAGAATCGGGCGCGGTAAGGGGGGATGAGAAGAGAGCGAGGTTTCAGCGATCAAGAATGTCGTGGATTTTTTGCAGGAGGGTTTCGAGGGGGAACGGTTTCTGCAACACGGTCACGGGTGAGTCTCCCAAATGGCCACTCAGGGAGACCTGCTCAGGATTGCCGGACATGAACAATACCTCGGTCCGCGGCCATGCCTGCGTCAGGCGATTCGCTAATTCCTTCCCGCCCATTCTTGGCATTATGATATCTGTTACCAGAAGGTCAACCGTACTTGCGTGCGGGTCTTTTGCGCGCTCGCCCGCAATTTTGAGGGCTTCATTGCCGTCCGCCGCGCAGAGTACCGTATAACCTTTTCCTGTTAGAAACTCGTGGACAAGTTCACGGATACCCTGCTGGTCTTCCACCAGCAGAATCGTCTCAGTTCCCCGTGCAGCCAACGGCCGGGCAACATCGGGCATTGAACCTGCGTTCTCCGTGCCGCGCTCGGCCTGCGGGAAATAGATTTCGAAGGTCGTCCCCTGTTGCGGTTGGCTGGTTACGGTAATCCAGCCGCCGGTCTGCTTCACCACGCCGTAAACGATGGCCAAACCAAGCCCCGTTCCCTTCCCTGGTTCCTTGGTCGTGAAGAAAGGCTCGAAGATGTGGCACTGGACCTCGCTGCACATCCCGGTGCCGGTATCACTCACGGCGAGGACGGTGTATGCGCCGGGGGGGATTGCGCTATGGCTGGCGGCTCGCGCTTCTGAAAGCTCGATGCGTCGGGTCTGGATTGTGAGCGTGCCGCCGTCGGGCATGGCATCCCGCGCATTGACGGCAAGATTCAGAATGACCTGCCCCAATTGACCGGGATCAGCTTTGATGAGCTGGGGCGACGCGTTGGGCAGAACACGGAGGTCTATATTTGGCACGATCAGGCGCTCGAGCATTCGGCCCGTTTCGGTGAGGACGACGTTCAAATCCAGCACCCGAAGCTGGAGCCGCTGCCGGCGGCTGAAAGCCAGTAGCCGGTGCGTAAGAGTCGCCGCCTGAGTAACCGCTTGCTCGATTTCAAAGGTGTCCTGGTAAGCGGCATCGCCCGAAGTCAGCTGGCTGCGTAAGTGTTCGGTATGAGCCTGAATCAGCATCAGCAGGTTATTGAAGTCGTGGGCAACTCCGCCGGCCAACTGTCCGACTGCCTCCATCTTCTGCGAGTGCCGAAGCTGCTCCTCCAGGCGCTTGTGCTCGGTGATGTCATACAGCACACCCTGCATCAGGAGGGCCCGATCGTCCGCCGTCCGCAGCAAGACGGCCTCATCGCGGAACCACAAGACTCTGCCGTCCGAGGCAAACATGCGGTATTCGGCCTTGAACAGCTTTTTTGTTTCCTGGAATTCTGTTTCGGCGGCGAGGGCAATCTCGCGGTCCTCGGGATGGATGTGGTTCATCCAGTTGCTCGGGTCCTTGAGCCAGTCCTGGGCTGAGAAGCCCAGGATCGACTGGATTTGAGGACTCACGTAATGCCATGGCCCGAGCGACCCCAATTCGGCGATGTAGGTGATCGCCGGCAAACTCTCCACCAGGGTCCGATACCGGTCTTCGGCGGCGCGAAGTTGAGTTTTGTCCCGGTCGCGTTCAATGGCCAGGGCCGCGAGATGGGTGGCATGCGCAATCAACTTCAGGTGCTGGGCGTCGGGGATCCGCGGTTCCCGATAATAGATTGCGAAAGTCCCGAGCGCGGCGCCATCTTGCGAGTGGATGGGCGTAGACCAGCAGGCGCGCAGTCCATGCTGAAGGGCGAGATGCCGGAACTCCGCCCATAGCGGGTCGGTCGCAATATCGGATACCACCACCGGCTGTTTCCGGTAGATGGCGGTGCCACAGGAGCCCACACAAGGTCCGGCTTTAATGCCGTCAACGGAACAGGCATATTCCTTGGGAAGGCTGGGAGCGGCCGCACTTCTCAGCGTCTGTCCATCCGTTTCAAGAAGAAGAACGGAACAGAGCAGGCCGGGGTGGTGCCGCTCAATCTCGACACACAAGGCGTCGAGTATGCAGGCGAGCGGGTTCTGGCCAATGATCATAGCCAGTACCTTGTCGTCGAGTAACGCGAGGGGCGCTAGCAGGCCAGTTGGCCCGGAGACGAATGCTCTTTGAGTTCCTGCGGACATCGCCATGCTGCTCCATAATCACGCGCTTGGCAGTGACCACCAAGTTACGAGCGTAACGGCATGACGAACGGAGTTCCAAGGTTCCACGCGAGGCATCGCAGACAGCTATCTCACGCCCCAGGTGATCATTCATTTTTCATCGATCGCGGTGGGAGGCGGGTTACCCGCCGTCCTCCCGCACCACCGGACCGGGAGAGAGCGACGGACATAAGTCAGTCGACCTTGTATAAGGTGATGTCGACGTTCCGAGAATAGGAACCCCCAAAGCCTCCATCGTCAACCACGAAGCCGTACGGGACAACGGTGTGGCTTCCGGTGAACGTGGCTGTCCGCCACTTAAGATCGCGGAGGCACGAGGTTCCCGTGACACACAGTGGTTCGACGGAGACGACGTTTACCGAGAGGATATTCCCCAGCCCGCCGTCGAACAGCACATACGCCGCGAAGGAGTTTGTAGAACTCGGAGGCCAGAGTCCGTCGAGCTGGAAGTTGCTGACCTCAATCCATGCGTAACATGTCGCGCCCGTTGGGCACGTCAGTGTGGCGGCTCCGCTCAGTGCGGTGGAAAGGTTGTTGGCAAAGCTAACCCCGATCGGCACATCGACCACAGGGATGTCTTGCCAGAGTTTTCCCTGGAGGGGTTTAGTTGAAATTTGAGATCCATTTTCGCTATCGAAGCGGAGAATTTTCATGTTGTAGTTGTGTTGAAAACACGACTCGTACGTCGCGCCGCTCCCGCCACAACCATCCGGCTTCGGACGGGTCATCACTCCCTGTTGGGTCAAAGCGCTCGAAGTCAGTGAAAACATAATCGCCGCAACGGCGAGAAACGAGAGAAGTTTCGAATTCATAAGGGTCCTTTGGAGACAAGAAATTTATCTCCATATCCTGATTAATTCCAATATCGAGGGCTTTTAAAAAAGGCCACACCTTGAAGGTGTGGCCTCTCGCAACTCGGAACTACGCTACCTCGTCATCATGTTGTTATTACGGGTCGCGCCCTGAAATGAACTCACCCGCTTCCCTGCCGGTCCGTTATCGGGCAAACCGTACGTCGGGATGTTGTTCGTCAGATAACCGAAGTTGCCAAGGTATTCGTCAAACGCATCCTGAGTGTTATAAAAATACTCCCAGCCGAACGTGGGGACTTTAGGGTTGACCGCGCTCGTTCGCGTGACCCAAATCACCTGGTCACCACTGTCACAATCGCAACTGGCATCCAGGACATTGTCCGCGAGCATGTAAATTTCCCCGCCGGTAACGGGCAGCCCGGTCGATGCGGGAAGATTTCCCTTGAAGCCGATCGTGGTGCCGTCATAGGGAAGGTCGCAGAACCTCAAAACGTGGATGCCGGCCGCATAAGGCAGCGGAACATCAAGGTAGGCTTCGTAATCGCAATACTGAGTAACCCCATCACTAGCCAGAAAGCCGAGCACTACCCCGCCTTTGGTGTTTTGTCCAAAGGCAGCGCTACATCCCAGCACAAAGAGCGTGATTACCACCAAACTTGTTAACCG
>JBAQJU010000377.1:0-12100 GCA_049300475.1 Terriglobales bacterium
AAAGATACCCGGAAGCGCAAACCCAGGCTCCCACGTTCGCACAAGAGACTAGACAGCCACCGGTTGCTTCGTTGCGACTCCAACTGCGGTCAGCCAGTTGTGCTTGTCGGGCTTTTCGCCGCGAACGATCCCGTAGAACTCCTGTTGGATTGACTTGGTGAGGGCGCCGATCTTCCCCTTGCCGACGGCGATCTTGTCAACCGAGCGAATGGGAGTGATTTCAGCGGCCGTGCCGGTGAAGAAGACTTCGTCGGCAATGTAGAGCGATTCGCGAGGAATCTGCTGCTCGGTGGTCGTGATCTCCAGGTCGCGGGCGATCTGCAATACCGAATCGCGCGTGATGCCCGGAAGGACTGAATTGCCCAAGGGAGCCGTCTGCAGCACGCCATTGCGGACCACGAATATATTTTCGCCCGATCCTTCGCTCACGTAGCCGTTCACGTCCAGAGCGATTCCTTCGGCGTAGCCGTTTACGATGGCTTCCATCTTGATGAGCTGCGAGTTCATGTAATTGGCGCCGGCCTTGGCGATGGCAGGCAGCGTGTTCGGCGCGATGCGCGTCCAGGAAGAGATACAGACATCGACGCCTTCACTGGCGTCGGCACCCAGATACTTCCCCCACGGGTAATTGCAAATATAAACCTCGGTCGGCGAATTAAATGGATTGACGCCGGCTTCTCCGTAGCCGCGCAGAACGACGGGGCGGATGTAGCAGGGCCATACACCATTATTCTTTACCAGTTCGAGCATTCCGCGCAGGATCTGGTCGCTCGTGAAGGGAACCTCAATGCGGTAAATGCGGGCCGAGTCGATCAGGCGCTGCATGTGTTCCTTAGCCCGGAAAATCGCCGGACCGCTCGGCAGCGCGTAGCAGCGAACCCCTTCAAATACCGAAGAGCCGTAATGCACCACGTGCGACATCACGTGGATTTTGGCATCATCCCAGGCAATGAACTCGCCGTTGTGCCAGATCTTTTCGGTCTTCTGAATCGCCATGAAAGCTCCTTACGGTATCGCAGGATGCGGGCCTTACAGGTGCTCGGTGTTCAAGATGCGCGGAAGCGGCTGAGGGTTTCCGAATTCGCTTCGAGCTTCCATTGCCAAAGCCCTGCCCCGGAGCGCAGAACCCCGAAGAACTCGGCAGCGGAAGTTTTATAGCAAGAAGCCCAAAACGGCAGTCAACTTCTCGCCCTGAATTATAGCGTGCGGCCGGACTGAAACAACTACACGAACCTACCAGAAAGGCGTGAAAAATACGGATTCAAGTAAGTGGTTTTTTGGAGGCGCACCAAGCCGCTCAGTGCCGCCAGATTTTCTGATCCTTGCGACCGCTGTCGGTCTGAGCGCCCGCCGGGTGCGGCGTTCCACCCTGGACGCTGGCGGCGGAAGCCTTAGCTTTAATGACGGTCGTGGCGGGAGCGTTTACGGAAACGCCCGCCGGTACCGCTGCGCTGGCTATGCCTGCCTCAGGTTTCATGCCAATTTCATCGCCGCGAAAGTAGTGGCCCTTGGCGGCCCGCATCTCGGGCATGGCAGTGTACGGCTTGGAGTAATCATTATTCGCATTCCAGAAAAGAAAGCCGATTCCGCCTCTCTGTTTCGCGACCTCGACCTGCACTTCGACATATTTCGGCGAATAGGTCTTGGTCCGCCAGGCAAAGGCCTGCAGCCAGGGACGAATCACAACCCCGCTATCTTTAGTGATCAGCTTGAAGCGATCCATGGATTCGCCGATGAAGTGCTCGGGCGCATCGCCTGGTTTCGCATAGCCGTCCATTCCAAAGAAGTGCGAGGGATAGATCATGGGCGAGACCACGTCGCAGTGCTTTGCCATCGCCACAATGTCTTGCCCCGTATGCGATAAATCAACTGGCCGCTGCCACGCCATGACTCCAAAAACATCGAGCGACAGCAAGACGCCCGTCGGATGGATCTGGGCATAGGCTCGCTGCAGGAAATCGGCGATCACCTCGGAGCGCTGCGTCTTTGTTGGACGATCGGAGTTCTCGGTTTGAAAATTGAAGCTGGCATCCTTTTGATCGCCTTCGGCAGGGAAACGGACGTAGTCAAACTGCACTTCATCCACACCCGATTGCGCCACGAACTTGGCCAGGGCAATGTCGTAATCCTGCACTTTTATATTGGAGGGATCGGTCCAGACCAATTTCCCATTCTCGCGCCAGGGTTCGCCAGTGCGACGCGACTTCACCGCTAGTTCCGGATGGGTGGTTACCAGATGCTCGTCGCGGAAGATCGCAATGCGAGCAATCGCATGCACTTTTTGGGAGTGCAGAAAGCGGATGAACTTCGGCAGATCCGAAATATAGTGGCGTTGTCCGGAAGCCAGGGGATGATCGAAGGCGATATTGACGATGCCATCGCTATCCTTGATATCGAACACGACTGAGTTTCCGCCCACTTCACGCCAATGTCGGATAATGCGCTCGCCATGGTCGCTTCCGGCCATTACTCCTGTTAAATAAATCGCCCGCACTTCGAAATCTCTTGCAACTGGGACGGACTTCTCTACAATGGGCGATTCGAGAATTCCGGGGATCAGGATCTGCTCTCCGGGTTTAAGAAAAGTGCCCTGGCGATTGCCATTGGCGGATCGGATGGCGCCCGACAGTTCACTGGAAGTCAAGTAACTCGTCTTCCTGAGATATTTGCGGGCTACCGACGGGATGCTGTCTCCGCGCTGCGCTTTGTAAACATCGCTACCCGGAGGCGCGATCACAGGGGGCGCCGGCTCGGGTTTTTTGGTCGTGCTGGCTTTGGCGGGAACCAGTTTTGCCGCATGCGGATTCTGCGTGCCGACTGTAACTTGGCTCAGAAGGCTGGAAGCGGTCAAGGCCAGCAGGCAGGCAATGCTGGCAATCGAAAGACGAGGCAACGGTTTTCTCCGGGTAAGACAGTCTCTTTCCTGATTGTGTTACGAGGTAACGTGGCCTGCCAGTTACGTTCGTTCAGGGCTGTTCAGGGCTTAGAAGCAATGGGGAAAAAACAGGAGCGCACGAAGGAAGTTCCCGCATGGCTGCAAAGTATTGCTCTTAGGGAATCAGGAGGCAGCATCCCCGCTTGGACAGGGCGGCAGCTAGATGCATCTAAAGTGACGAGAAACAAGGGCCTACGGTGTCCCCTGAGGTTGGCGAATGGCTTGCACTAGAAGGGAGCGGGTGAGAAAGACCAGAACCTCCCACCCCGAGTGACAAGAATGAGCAGTTTTCAAGAAAACTTGCATTTTCCGGAGAGGAAACAGGGGCCTGACCGAATGAGAACGAATCTTGCAACCGTGCTCGATCCCACCCGCCGCAGCAACGACGCTCGCGATTTTGAAGCGAGCCTTCGCCGCAAAATCGTAGGCCAGGATCAGGCGATCGAAAAGGTCGCCGAGATCTACCAGATGTTTTTGGCGGGCATGAATGCGCCAGGCCGTCCAGTAGGCAACCTTTTGTTTCTGGGACCAACCGGATCCGGCAAGACCCGCGTGGTCGAAGCGGTTGCCGAGTCGCTCTTCGGTGACGCCAAGGCCTGCATCAAGATCGATTGCGCCGAGTTCCAGCATTCGCACGAAATTGCCAAGCTCATCGGCTCGCCTCCGGGATACCTCGGTCATCGCGAGACGCATCCCCTGCTCACGCAGGAAGCGCTCAACCAATATCACACCGAGAAGCTGAAGCTTTCGATCCTTCTGTTCGACGAGATCGAAAAAGCCTCCGACTCACTCTGGCAACTGCTGCTCGGCATTCTCGACAAGGCCACGCTCACGCTCGGCGATAACCGCCGCGTCGACCTTTCGAACTGCATCATCATCATGACTTCGAACCTCGGCGCAGCCGAGATGAACGGCCTGGTCGACGGAGGCCTGGGTTTTGCACCGAAAGCTGTGCAGGTTGATAACTCGCTCGACGAGAAGATCACTCGCTCGGCCGTAGATGCCGCCCGCCGCAAGTTCGCGCCGGAATTCATGAACCGCATCGACAAAGTCGTCGTCTTCAAGACGCTGCGTTCCGAACACCTGAAGCAGATCCTGGAAATCGAACTTGGCATGGTGCAGCAGCGCGTGCTCATGGCTGCCGGTGCCCACCAGTTCGTTTTCAATTGCACGCCTCCGGTGAAGGAATTCCTGCTCCGCGAAGGTACCGACCCGAAATACGGAGCACGCCACTTGAAGCGCGCTATCGAACGCAACATCGTATTCCCGCTGGCCAACCTGGTCGCAACCGGACAGGTGAAGCTGGGAGATTTCATCCGCGTCGATTTGCTCGGGGAGAGCAAGCTCACCTTTGTGAAAGAGGCGGAAGGCGCCATGGTGCCTGTGCTGCTCGAACGTTATGGAGCCGCAGCGGCTGTGCCGGCGGTGGCCGCCGCTAAAGCGGCGCGTCCAGTGGCGGTACGCAAAGAGTTTGGCGCAATCAACGAGAATAAGTAAGTCAAGTTGCTGGTAGGTAATGGGACACCGTGTGGACGGTGTCCCGCTTTTTTTTGTGGACTAGCGTTAGAACGGTCGAAGGCGTCCCTGACCAGCCGCCCTGTCTGCTTCCCCATGTATATAGGACCCGAGACTCAGGATCGAAGAGGGTCCGATTCTTAGCACTCGGTCCAGCCTTCACCTTTGAAGCGCGCTTGACAACCCTCTCCAACGTATGTACATATTGTACATAAGAGCCAAACGGTGCGAGCCGCCAAAATGCTTTTCGAGTGGGGCGAAAGCAAGCGCCGGACCAATATCGCAAAGCATCTCATTGACTTTCAGGACGCCAGGCGGGTCTTCGATGGGCCAGTCTTCGAGAAAGCTCAGCGCCGCCACGGCGAAGACCGCGTCCTGACTATCGGCCTCATGCAGGACGTCGAGATCGTGGTGGTTTACGTGATGCGCGGCAAATACCGGCGGATTATTTCGGCCAGGAGGGCACATCGGGATGAAAGGCAAGCTTACGCAGACCACCTCAAGAGCGCGGACAAAGGGAGCCACGGACTTTAAGCGGTTGCGCGCCCTGCGCGATGCCGGCATCGACTTCTCCGACATCCCCAAGCTCGGGAAGTCCTTCTGGAAGACCGCCCGGCTCGCCATGCCCGAACCCAAAGACCGCCTCACGATCAGAGTCGACCACGACGTTGTCGAGTGGCTGAAGAAAAACGGTCCCGGCTACCAGACCCGCATCAACGCCATCCTGCGCTCCTATATGGAAGCTCAATCCATAGCGGACCGATAGCCGACGCCGGCTGCCCACGTTTCGCGCCTTGCGAAATGCGGGCTCGCAACCAACGGTTAGCTCATCCTGCGCTCGGTTTTGTTTTTTCGCGCAAGACAGGAAAGAATAAACATTGCACTACCGCTGGTTCCAGCCTCGCAGGCGCGGCCACCAGCGGCTTACATTCCGGCAATACTCTTCATACTCCGCTCCGAATTTCCTGCGCAATGTCGGCTCTTCATAGAAGACAACAAATAGATGTACGCCGAGCGCAACGGCTACAACTGCAGCGATCAGTCCAGGGTCGGCATGTCCGAACACGATCCAGAGCCCGATCCACCCGGCTGCGAAACCCAAGTACATGGGGTTCCGCACGTAGCGGTAGAACCCCACCACGACCAATCGTTGCGGCGGTGCGACCGGCGCAGGGGTGCCTCGGCCTGTCCACCCGAAATCCCAGACGCAGCGGAGAGCAACCGCAAATCCCAGCGCCGAGGGAACCACGCCCAACCATCGCCAGCGTGCCGCAGTTGCTTCTACGCGGAAGCCGAGCCACTGCGGTAGCAGCCAAAACCAGAGCGCGAGAAAGGCAACGCCCACGGTCAGAGCCACCATCGCACTCAGCCATCGTTCCGCTGGAGTGTTTGCCGACTGTCCCTGCGTCATAGGGCTTCCTTGTCGCCCATATTATGCTCCCTAACCGTGGCGGGCGCGCGTTGCGCCGATCTGTGAAACTGCGGTTCGCGCCCGCAGGACCGGTAGGGCGTGCCGCGCTAACCGTCAAGTACCTCCGTAACCTGTCGTAACTCTTGCATTCATGCGATCCTCATCTCGCCGTTTAAGAAGCCCATCAACCGCGGACGGAAACACAACTCCTGCTCCGGACGCGGACCTTAAGTGAGGTTTTGTATGTTGCAGTCTCCGGAACCGAAGTACTCTCCAGCCACCGCCCCAGCCAACACTTACACGCCGGTTAGTTCGGGCTCCTCAACCGCGGATCAGACTCACATCACTCGCTCGGTGGTCATCAAGGGTCAGGTGTCGGGCGCGGAATCGCTTTTTGTCGACGGACGCATCGAGGGCACCATCAGCTTCCCCGACAATCGCGTCACCATCGGTCGCAATGGCAACGTCGCGGCGAATATTACCGCCAAGGAAGTCGTCATCATGGGTAAGGTGCAGGGCAATGTCGAATGCACCGATCGCCTCGATATCCGCAGTGAAGGCCAGCTTTCAGGCGACGTGGTTACGCACCGCATCAGCGTCGAAGAAGGCGCCATCCTCAAAGGTGGAGTCGAAGTCCGCAATCCGGAAAAGAAAGATCAGAAGACGCAGAACCAGCATCAGCAGAATCAGCCGAATCAGGTTAAGGTCGAAGAAGTGTCGAAGGCAAAAGCTGCTACCGCGGAAAGCGTTTAATTTTCAAGTCTGAATTCGTTAAACCGACGTTCGTTAACCGACGTGCGTTAAATGACGAAAGAGGGACGGGCAATTCGGCCGTCCCTCTAACTCTTGCCTTCCGAACTGCGTTACTTCTTAGGCTTGAAATCCAATGAAGCGGAGTTAATGCAATAACGCGTCCCTGTCGGTCGCGGACCATCGGGAAACACGTGGCCCAAGTGCGCGCCGCAGTGGGCGCAGCGCGCTTCGGTACGTGTCATCCCGTAGCTGCGATCGGAGTGCTCGGCGATGTTCTGCTTGTCGGCGGGATCATAAAAGCTCGGCCAGCCGGTGCCGGAATCAAACTTGGTTTCGGAATCGAATAGCGGGGCGCCACAGCACACGCAGGTATACATGCCATTTTCATGGTTGTTCCAGTACTTGCCCGTGAAGGCGGGTTCGGTGCCGCACTGGCGAGCGACCTGATACTGTTCCGGCGTGAGCTCTCGCTGCCACTCTTCGTCTGTCTTTTGAATTTTCTGAGAGTTGGACTGCTGGGTCTTTTCCGTCAATTTCACTGTCATATGAATCTCCGGGAATTAAGATGTATTGTAGAGGGAAAAGTCGCAGGGACCAGGACCGCAGGACGGGACGCCTTAGCATTCTCGGGTCCTTAATGCCCCACGCATCGCCGGAAGTTGTTCAGTCTCATGACATCCTTTACAGGATGTCCCGGGACTTTACACGGAAGTACGATGCATGGGGCAAGGGACAGGGGAGGAACATCAATCTCCAGCGCCCGCCAAGGGAACAGCGACTGAATCCTCAAACTCAGGCCGTGCAAGCGCCGAAACCCTAAGAAGTGACGGGGGCGGCAGCACAAGCACAATTCCAACCATGGTTGGTCGTTCGAAGCAGGGAAAGCCCAATCGGACCACACCCCACGTGGAGCCCGTAGTTGAAGAAATTGTGGCCGGATTGTAAAGATATGTCAACTGAATTTTCTGGCTGGCGTTCCTTCCCATTTATGCCGCACAGTTAAACGCGAAGGTGATGACATCCCCGACGGGGGCAAGCGAGGATAGCCGGGTGGGGCCGTTGATTGTTGCTCTTGCGGAGGAGTACTGCCGATACAACCGGCACAAAAGCGGGTCGCCCGGCAGGCCCTCGCATGGGAGCCTCATCACCGGGCGTGCGATACTGATTCCATGGTGGTGGTTGATCCGACTCCGCGGTTGGCGAATGATCCGAAAATGGTCAAGGTGCATTTGAGCACCGGCGCGGGCCTGGAGATCGACTGGAAAGATGGGCACCGGTCCGTTTATACGTTCAAGTTCTTGCGCGATGCTTGTCCGTGCGCGCTCTGCGAGGACGAACGCACCAAGACAGGAAGAAAGACCGGAGAGCCGGAGAAGCTTGCCCCCGGGGCTCTGCCCATGTTCAAACCGGCGGTCAAAGCTTTGGCGGCCGAGGCGGTGGGAAAGTATGCGCTGAAGTTTTCCTGGAACGACAATCACGATCTGGGACTCTATTCGTGGGCCTATTTGAGGGAGGTGTGCCCGTGTGCAGAGTGCGCAGAGAAAGAGAAGCAAGTCAGGAGTTAGGGAAGTTCCGAACAAGTCCCTGAGGTCCCGTGTACCGCTGTGTATGCCGTAGTTCTATGCTTTTTGCCAATTGGGTTTTAGCGTGGTGCGTTTCGGCGAGGGCGTTGTAGATGGGGTGCGGGACGGCCTTCGATCAGAGCCGGTCTTTCAGCTGTTTCGCGAGTTCCTTAGTTACAGCGTGAAGTTCGGAAAGCTGACCCTTCTGAAAGTCGATTTCGTTCTTGGTCAAGTCTTCCTGAATTAGCCGGCATAGCTGGTAGGCGGCGCGAATGCGTTCCGCCGCCAGCAGGGAGCCGACGGTACTCGGATCTTCTCCCGCAACTCGGGCCGCCACCGACTGTTGGGCCGCCCAGGCCACATTGCGAACCCGGTTCAGCACGTCGCGAAATTCAGTGAGCACGCGCGGATCCAGTTCCTCGGAAAGCAGCAAGCTGTGTGAGGCCTGCATGTCGGCGATGGCCGTCTTCAGACCTTCGAAGACGGGGGAATCCTTTGCATGCTCAGTACTCACGAGGACAACTCCAATGCTGCATTCCAGACTAATATGTTCCTGATCGACGGCGTAGATTCCGAAGGTCCGTAATACTTACGGTTGGATTTGAGGGGAATTTAAGGAAGCTCCGATCAAGTACCTGCGGTCCTCTGTGAACCCTGTGGTTTATGCTTCTTGCCGACACTTAGTCAGAGCTTCCTTAAAAATGTGACGATCTCAATTCGACTGGCGGAGGCGCGGGATGTAGAGGAACTGCGACGCTTGATTGAGGCTTCCGTATTGGGACTACAGGCGGCCGATTATTCGCCGGCGCAACTGGAGCGAGCGCTCCACGTGGTCTATGGCATCGACACGCAACTCATTGCAGATGGAACTTATTTTGTTGCGGAGGCGCGGGGCGATCGGGCCGCCGAGTCATCGGATCATCGGGTCATTGAAACCCGGAATGAGGAGATGCGGGCGACATCGGCGTTGATTGTAGGCTGCGGTGGATGGAGTCGCCGAAAAACCCTATACGGCGGAGATCAGTGGGCGGGACGTGAGGATGCGCCGCTCGATCCGGCGAGGGATGCGGCGAAGATTCGGGCATTCTTTGTGCATCCGGCGTGGGCGCGACAGGGAATTGGCGGCATGATTCTGGAAGCATGCGAGGCAGCGGCGATCGCACATGGCTTTCATCGACTGGAGATGGGGGCGACGCTGACGGGCGTTCCTTTTTATCGGGCCAAGGGGTATGTGGAACTGGAGTCGGTGGAGGCTCCGCTGGGAGAAGGTTTGACATTGCCGATTGTACGGATGGGAAAAGATGTGTGAGTGCCAGGATCGAGAAAGCCATAAACGTCCGAGAGGACAGCGCCAATGCGGAGGAACCAACCGAGTAATTTGTGGAAAAGAGGCCTGCGCTGGCAATGTAGCAGAGACTCCAAAGTGGGCTTATCCATCTGCGCAGTGCGACCAAGCGGACTAGACAGCGATTGCGTCGAGATAATTTGTCAGCAGTTGCTCGCCGTTTTCCTCGAAGTCGAGAAACATGATGCCGTTGCCAAATTGGGGGTGGCGGGTAACGACGCGTCCCCGAACGCAAACAGGATAGTTGTCGACCCAGAGAGTAGCTTGAACATAAGTACCCAGGACAAGCGTTTTGATTAAATGCACGTAGCAGCCGCCTCGACTGAGGTCGGTAGTTTCCAGGCGCAGCGAAGTTGCGGTGTCTTCCTGGCGAAGATCGATCGGGATTTGCACCGTGTAACGAGGATTCACCCGGCGATCGGGGTGAGAGGTAACGGAGTTCAGAACGTACTTGGACGTGTAATTCATGCGATCGGCGAAGCCCTTTCTCGATGCGGGCCCCGCCCCGCATAGCCCAAAAGAGAATATGGGACCGTGTGCGACTTGCGGCTGACTTGGACCTCATCCTGATTATCGGCAAAGGGATGAGATGAGATTAGGACGGACGTCACAGGGGGACGTGCGGCTGTCACGAGCAGGGGGCGTCCACTCCACCCGTGCTAGAATTTCAGCAGATTCTCTCTAGGTTCAGACCCTGAATTCCGGACACTCAAGTTTGATCGAGCTTGCACCTTCGATTCTCTCGGCCGACTTCGCTCACCTGGCGGAGCAGGTGGAGCGAGCGACGGCGGGTGGCGCCAGCGTCCTCCATGTGGACATCATGGATGGGCATTTTGTGCCCAATATTACGATCGGGCCGCCGGTGGTGAAATCACTGCGGAAGGCAACCCGGCTGCCGCTCGATTGTCATCTGATGATAGAGAACCCTGATCAGTATATTGGCGACTTCGCTGAAGCCGGAGCAGACTGGATTTCCGTGCACCAGGAAGCCTGCCGCCATTTGAACCGGACCCTGAACCTCATTAAGAGCCACAGGTGCCGGGCGGGGGTGGTAATAAATCCGGCGACCCCGGTGGAGACGCTCAGCGAAGTGCTGGAGATTGTCGACTATGTTCTGGTGATGAGCGTGAATCCGGGATTCGGAGGCCAGAAGTTCATTCCGGAAACCCTGCACAAGATCAGGAAACTAGCCGAGATTCGAGCCGAGCGGGGATACGCCTTTCGCATCGAGGTCGATGGCGGGGTGGCGATGGAGACGGTAAGGGAAGTGGTGCGGGCGGGAGCGGAGCTTCTGGTGGCGGGCAATGCTGTGTTCGGTAAAGGCGACCCAAGGGTGAATGCGGCGGCGTTGCTGGATGCGGCTCGGAGTGCAAGCTTGCAGCGTGTGTGAGTGGTCGAGCATCTCGGATATTTGTAGCTTTTAAGATTTAGAGGTTATTAATTATGCGGCGTAATTTGATTCTCGGAATAATGGCGCTAGCGCTGGTGTTTGCGCTCGGTTGCACCAACAAGAAAGTTGGCAATCCCCTGGCGAACGTGGGGTCGAAGCAGCCCGACAAGGTGCTCTTCGACCGCTCCATGGACGCGATGAAGCACAACCGCTTCGATGTGGCGCGCATGACGCTCCAGACCCTCATCAACACTTATCCGGATTCCGAGTACATCGCGCGCGCCAAGCTGGCGGTGGCCGATTCGTGGTACGCCGAAGGTGGTACGACTGCGCTGCAGCAGGCCGAAATCGAATACAAGGATTTCAAAACCTTCTTCCCGAACATGCCTGAGGCAGCGGAGGCGCAGCTGAAAGTCGCCAACATCCATTATCAGGAGATGGAAAAGCCGGACCGCGATTTTACGCACGCCGTCCGCGCGGAGGAGGAATATCGGGCGTTGATTCAGGAGTACCCCGATAGCAAGCTGGTGCCGAAGGCGAAACAGCGACTGCGCGAAGTCCAGGAAGTGCTGGCCCAGCGCGAGTTCAACATCGGGCAGTTTTATTATCTGCGGATGGCATATCCGGCGGCCATCGCGAGGCTCAAGACGCTGGTGGAACGGTATCCACTGTATAGCGGCGCGGACCAGGCGTTGTTTCTGCTGGGGCGAACCTATGAAGCCGAGATTGAGATAGTCCGTAAGAACCCCCGTACGAACGAGGTTGTGAAGAGCAAAATGATCGAGGAGTTGACCAGGGAGGCGGCGGACTCGTATGCGCGAATCATTACGCGGTATCCGGCGATGGATCGAGCAGTCGACGCCAAGGATCGGCTGGAGGCGCTGCACCAGCCGGTTCCGCGCCCGACGCGAAAGATGCTGGAACAGAATAAGAGGGAAGAAGCCAGCCGTCAGCAGGCCACTTTGATGGCCAAGGGGCTGGGTACGTTCGAGAAGGGGCCGGATGTGAGCAAGGCGGCGCGGGTTGGAGAACCCACGATGGTCGATCCGGAGCCTGTTACCGCAACTGGTGTATTAAGAGGCTTGTCCCTGGCGGCGAATGGTAAGGGAGAAGGGAAATTAAGCGCGACGATCGTGGATGGCAAGATAGCGCCGAATCAGGAAGCGCCGCGCTCCGATAGTCCCACGCC
>JBAQJU010000378.1:0-1867 GCA_049300475.1 Terriglobales bacterium
GTACGTTTCGGATTTAAATTATAATAGACTTTCATTATGACGCAAAACCCCGCCACGCTCGCCGCCGCGCACCAGAGTAACGACGGCACCGGTAACAACGGCAAGCGTCCGCCGGGCCGTCCTCGCAGCGAGCATTCGCGCCAGGCTATCCTCGGCAGCACCCTGAAATTACTCCGGCAGAAGGGTTTTTCCGATCTTAGCATCGAAGCTATTGCCGCGGACGCCAGTGTCAGCAAAGCCACTGTCTACCGCTGGTGGCCGACCAAGGCAACCCTGGTCGCCGACGCTTTTTCCGCCAGCGTCGAACGCGAACTCCAGTTCCCCGACACCGGTTCCCTGCGCGAGGATGTGGCCCGCCAGATGCGCCGCGTCATCCGTCTCTTTCGATCGCCACGCGGCAAGATCGTTGCCGCCCTCCTCGCCGGAGGCCAATCCGATCCCGAACTGCTCGAGGCCTTCCGCGAAAGATTCCTGTGGCCCAAACGCCGCCAGGCCTACCAGACTCTGCAGCGCGGCATCGATCGCGGCGAACTTCCCGCCGGCAGCAACCTCGATCTCCTCCTCGACTCCCTCTACGGCCCCATTTACATGCGCTTCCTCATCCGCCACGCCGAACTCACCGAAACCTTCGCCGATCAGGTCTGCGGAATCGTATTAAACCACCGTCCAAACCTAGCCCCGAAGTCGCGGCTAACGAAGTCGCGATAATCGCGTTTGGGATTTTCACTTCTTCAATCTGACTTCAAACTTTTGACTTCTGTCTTTCACCTCTGACCTCGAACTCAACCTCGGTTGCCTTCCCCGTTCCCCAGGACTACTATTTTCTTAAATCACTTCGCGCCGGGGACTTCTCTTTAACAAGCTGTCGTAATGGAACAATTTCGTATTTCAAGGAGGATGTATGGGAACCGTAACTTCCCCCACTCAGATTGATTCACGTGTCCACCAATTCCTCGACAAACCACGCAAGATGCTGATCGACGGCAAATGGGTTGATTCCGTATCCGGCAAAACTGTCCCCACCTACAACCCCGCCACTGGCGAAGTTCTCGCCAAAGTTGCCGAAGGCGATAAAGCAGACATCGACGCCGCCGTAAAAGCCGCGCGCCGGGCCTTCGACAGCGGTCCCTGGTCACGCTTAACCGCCTCCGAACGAGGCAAGCTCGTCTGGAAACTCGCCGACCTGCTCGAAGAAAACCTCGAAGAATTCGCAACGCTCGAAACTTTGGATAACGGTAAGCCGCTCACCGTCGCCCGTGCCGCCGACGTCCCCCTCGCCGTCGATATGTTCCGCTACATGGCCGGCTGGGCCACCAAGCTCGAAGGCACCACCATTCCCATCTCCGTTCCGTACACGCCCGGCGCGAATTACCACGCCTACACCTTGCGTGAGCCGGTCGGCGTAGTCGGCCAGATCATCCCGTGGAATTTCCCGCTCCTGATGGCGGTCTGGAAACTCGCGCCCGCGCTCGCCACCGGATGCTGTGTGGTTTTGAAGCCTGCCGAACAAACGCCGCTCTCCGCGCTCCGTCTGGGTGAACTGATCCAGGAGGCCGGATTTCCCGACGGCGTAGTCAACATCGTCCCGGGCTACGGAGAAACCGCCGGCGCAGCCCTCGCCGCCCATGACTTGGTCGACAAGATCGCCTTCACCGGATCGACCGAAGTCGGCAAGCTGATCGTGCACGCCGCGACCGGCAATCTGAAAAAAGTTTCTCTCGAACTCGGCGGCAAGTCACCCAACGTAGTCTTCAAAGATGCTGACCTCGATACCGCCATCGCCGGCGCGGCCAGCGCCATCTTCTTCAATCACGGACAATGCTGCTGCGCCGGATCGCGCCTCTACATCGAGCGCCCGGTCTTCGAT